>NZ_JBIARC010000053.1:0-56870 GCF_042889625.1 Streptomyces sp. NPDC002573
TGAAGCCGAGCATGGCCTGCATCATCGCCAGGGTGACCAGTTCGGCATCGCCCAGCCGCGGGGCGATACCGACTGGCGGTCGCCGCGGCGCCAAGCCCGGACGCTCCTTCAGCAGGTCATCGGTCGTCGCATAGAGTGCTGTCGCGAGGGTGTCCAAGTTGTGCGTCACAACATGATCTTGGACGCCCTCGTTTTCGTCTCTTCAGGCACCCCTTGGAATAGATCATCTAGGTCGAAGGTCTGGTTCCCGGTATGCGATCTACTCGTGATGATGTCGGTGTGCCTGGACCTCCACGGCGTCGTCAAGTTCACGTGACCGCAAGGCAGCAGGGCAATTCCGAAAGCAAGGCAACAGGCAATTACATGAGCTACGAACAGCAACGTGTCGTCATCACTGGTGCGTCCCGTGACTTCGGCCGGACTCTGGCCATTCGTTTCGCCCAGCGCGGTGCCGACGTCTTCATGTCCGCCCGCAGTCTGGAGGCGGCGCGACGTGTGGCGGGCGAGATCCGCGACCTCGGTCACGAACACGTGCATGCCTTCGCGTGCGACCTGACGGACGCTGCCTCGATCCGGCAGTTCGCCGCCGAAGTGGCAGAGCGCACTGATCGGGTGGATGTGCTGGTCAACAACGGCGCACGCTGGCTGGAGGGGCCGGATCTGTTCTCCGCCAGTGACGATGACGTGATCGACACCATCGCCGCCGGGGCAACCGGCACGGTTCTGATGGTGAAGCGCTTCTTGCCGCTGCTGCTCGCATCCGAGAGGCCGGACGTGGTGAACATGATCTCCGCTGCCGGGCTACCGGGTCATCAGCGCTCCGACGCGCATGCCGCTTTCTACGCCGCGAAGAGCGCACAGGCCGGTTTCGCCGAAATCCTCTCCAAGCGGCTGCGACCCCAAGGAGTGCGGGTCATCTCGCTGTACCCGCCGGACTTCTGCAACCCGGATCCGCTGTCCCCGCAGTGGGAGGACACTCCGCGCGGCTCCGATGACATGCTGACGGCCCACTCCGTGGCGGAGTGCGTGTTCTTCGCCCTCGGTCAGCCGCGGGACTGTTTCATCAAGTCGTTCCACTTCGAGCAGGCCCTTGACAGGCCACGTCAGACCGCGCTCGGTGGCGCCAATGAGGCTTCTGCGACCTCAACCTGAGGGCAAGTGGAAGGTGAGAGGTGAGGACCGACTGCCGTCCGTCAGGCCCAGTCGTGCCGCGAACTTCCCGCGACCCGTGAGTCACCTGGATTCCCTTCGCCGGTGATCGAGTACGAGGAAGACCAGGAAGCCGCCGACGAACAAGACGGCGCCGGCGATCAGAAACGGCACCGGCGCGTACTCTTCGGTGCACGTGCTTCCGGTTGCCGTGGTGTGACACACGTCGCCCGGGCCACCCCGGTTCGTATAGGCGATGTAGAAGAGGGGCAGAGCCACGCCCACGATGCTTCCGACGAGGGCGTTCGTGTGTCCCCTTCGGAGCAGGAACACCGCCGCCACGGCGCCCACGGCGATCAGGACCACGCCCACCGACAGCAGCGCGGCCAGTCCGAGGGCCACACACGCCCCCACCGCGAGCCAGGCCAGGAACCAGCCCCATTCCGAGGCGTCATCATCGCGGACCGCTTCAACCTTGCCTTGCACGGTGCCTCCTGCCGAGGGAGAGACTGCGCCGACCGGACCGTTGGTTCTGAAAACATGCCATGGTACCGCGCGTCTCCTTCCGGGCGGCCTCGGGATGGTCCCTGCATCATCCAGCCCTCAGCTCCAACGACTACTTGGTTGCTTCGAGTTCGGACACGCGCGTGCTCAGGGCTCCGATGGCCTGGACCGGGGGCACGGCCGACGCCATCGTTGATCTTCATGGGGACTGTGATCGCGTTGCATCGGTATCCGGTGAAATCCATGCTCGGTGAGACGTTGACGTCCGCGGCCATCACCTGCACCGGGCTGTCGGGAGACCGGACCCACGCCGTCCTCGACGACGCCGACACGATCGGGAGTGCCAAGCACCCGCGCAAGTGGGGGCAACTGCTGCGGTGCCGAAGCCGGTTGACCGAAGGCGGCACAGTCGAGGTCGAACTCGCGGACGGGGCCACCTTCCCCGTGGGGGATCCCGAACTGACCGTGCGCGTGTCGTCATACGTGGACGGCACAGGAGAGGAGATCACCGTCGGGAGGGTCGCCTCGGGGACGTTCTTCGACTTCGGCAGGGTCCACCTCGTCAGAACGTCCTCCCTGGCCGCGCTTCGAGCCGTCCGACCCGACTGCGACCTCGATCCGCGCCGCTTCCGGCCGAACCTGGTCGTCGACACCGGCGAAGGACATGGTTTTTTCGTGGAGGACACGTGGCGGTTGCCGGGTGCGCGTGGGCGAGGCCCTGTGCCGCGTGGTGGTCCCGACGCCCCGCTGCGTGGTTCCCACCCTCGGCCACGTCGATCTTCGGCCCGACGTCTCCCTCATGCGCACGATCTCCCGCGAGCACCGGATACCCGTCTTCGACCTGGGCCGGCTTGCGTGTCTTGGCGTCTACCTGGACGTTCTCGAACCAGGCATGGTCCGCACGGGCGACCCGGTCACGCGGCAGGAGGGACCGTAACTGGCAACGCCACGCCCTTCAGGCCATCACCGCGGCCTGCCGGCGTGAGAGCAGGGTTTCCGACAGCGGCTCGGCCTCGTCGATGCACGCTGTCACCGGCCTTCACCACGACGACGCAAACACCCCGGCAACGCTCAACCCCAGATGCATCGGGTCCTGTCGTCGTGGCCGTCGTCGGGCAGACCCGCGTACACGCGCAGGGCCGCACGGGTGTCGGGCAGCCGCAGGTCCCCGAGACCCTCTTCGAACCTCTTCCCGTACGCGCTCCAGGGCCCGGCCTTCACCAGTGCTCGGAGGAGGCGTTGTTGCCCCTCGGTGAGTTCGGTGAAAGGAGGGAGACCGTCGTGGAACGGCTCGGCGAAGGCCACGGCCAGTGCGGTCTTCGCCGTCGAGTCCGTGTGGTTGTCGGGCATCAGTGTCAGACAGTCGGCCACGCCGCAGAGCACGGTCTCCCGGTTGTGGTCGGCGAGCGACAGAAGAGAGCGACTGATGTAGCCGGGGATGTCGCCTTCGTTGTAGTCGATGTCCGGCTTCGGGGTGTCGGTCGCCGCCGCGGCGAGTTCGGCGATCACGTGCCCAGTGAGACCGGTGCCGAGCCCTGTGGAGTCGTCGGCGCTGCCGATCCGGGCCAGCGCAGTCGCCGCCGCCCAGCGGATCAAGGACTCCGTGGCGTCCAGGTGAGGGCTGAGTCGTGAGGTGAGACTGATGTCGCCGAGCAGGCCGGCCGCCACCAGGGCGGTGGCCGTCACCGTTACGGAGTCCTCGACCTGCAGGCGGTCGAGTAGACGGGGGAGCACGGCGGCCGCCTCTTCGGGGAACCAGGCCGACAGGTAGGCGGCCCTGGTCCGGATGACAGGGTCGGGATCGTCGAGGAGCGGGAACAGGCCGGGCAGTTCGGCCCGGACCGCGTCGTACGAGAGCAGGGCGCTCGCCCGGGAGTCCATCAGCCGCCCGGCGGCCCACTCCGCGCGGATCTCCCTGATCCTACGGCGCCTCTCCTAGTCCAGTTCGGCGGCTATTTGCTCGTCGTACCAGGCCAGCGCCTCGTCCATGGTCAGCTTGGCGGCCGCCGCGCGCCAGGCCTTGATGTCGATGCCGCCGGGAAGGTCGTATTCGTCGTGCCAGTCGATCGCGAGTCTGGTCAGCAGCCGCAGCGCACCCTCTCGGACCGGGTGGGGGCCGGCCAGGGCGATCCGGGCCAGGAAGGGCACCGCGTACGGTGACGCGGAGTATCGGGTGCCCTGGTGAAAGATATTGCCGAACAAGGACCGCAAGGCGCCTTCACGGGCGGCCTCGTCCTGACCGCACAACGCGGTGAGCTGTCCGGGGACGTCCTGCGCCCTGCCGTACGCGTGGCCCAGCTCGGCCCAGTCCACCTCGTCCAGGCCTTCCAGGAGGCCGTGTTCGCTGTTGATCACGGTCCGACTGTCGCACACGCCACTGACGGCGAGCCGGGCGAGAGCGCGACCGACGATGACTTTCGGCACACCGTGCAGCGCGACTGGTACCTGTTGCCCGCTCCTGCACCGGCGCCCCGCGCCCGGCCTCCGCTGTTCATGGCCAGCCCCTGCGTCAGCATGAACGTGCTCGTCATCGACGGGGGACAGGATGTGCCGAAGTCTGCGACGAACCGATGCGCAACCTCGTGCGGGACCTGGGGGTTCGACCCGGTGCGCTGTCCGTTTCGGCATGGGCAGAGTCTGGGCGGCTCCTATCGGCACCACGCTGAGTAACCGAAGCCTCGCACTCCCGGAGTCGATACCCAAGCCCGTGAAGCCCCAGCCGACGTTGAACTCGGCCAGATACTGGGCCGGGACCGCGCGCTCCTCCTCCGTCCACAGCCGCGGCTCCCCGGTCGCCGGCATACTGCGGGTGGCCGCCGGCTCACCACCGGGTGAGAACGCCACCGGAGGACGCTGGGCGGGCGAGAGGTGTGTCGCACCGCCTTGACGCAGGGGCATCACTCGCTCCTGGTGGGGAACACGAAAGGGTGCGACCGAGGCGTTCCTCCGGTGAGGGGAGGCGGCCATGACGGGCGCGAACAGTTCTCAGACGGTCGTTTCCAGGGCTCTTGAGGCCCTCGGTACGGGTGCCTACATGACGGACGCGCGTGGCTGCATCGTCGGCGTCAACAGGCGCGGCGAACAACTCCTGGCGCGTCCCGTCTCCGGTCTGCTCGGCAAGGATGCACACGACCTGCTGCACCGCAACAGCTCCGGTGAATCGATGCCGAGGGCCCAGTGCCGGCTCCGGGAGTGCATCCTCGCGGGGCGCACGGAACAGGGTGCCGACGAGTGGCTCGAGCGCGGCGACGGCACGCTGCTGCCGGTGGAGTGGCTGGCCACTCCCTGTGACACCGGCGTCCGGCCGACGGTCACTCTGGTCCTCTTCCACGCCGCAGGCGGGGCCGCGCGGCCCGCCCAGCGGCCACCGGTCAGCGGGCGGCTCTCTGACGTGGAACGACTCGCGTTGCTCGCCGAGACGACCACCCTCCTCACCTCCACTCTGGACATCAACGAGGCGCTGCACCGCCTGATCGGCCTCCTTGTCCCCCGCCTCGCCGACTGGGCCGTCATCGACCTGATCAGCGAGGAGGACGAGGTGCTTCGCTTCGCCGTCGCCCATGCCGATGGCGGCGCCGTGGTGTTCCGGGAAGATCTCCAGGGGCCGATGCCGCCAGTGCCCCAGGAGTCCCCGATGCCCCTGTCCCGTGCCCTGCGCGGCGTCGCGTCGACCCTCGTCGGCCCCGAGACCTATCAAGGTTCGCCCGATTCCGGTATCGCGGTCGAGCAGCGGCGCCTCTTCGACGTGACCGGCATGCACTCGGCCGTCGTCGTTCCCATCCGCAGCCTGCACGACGTACTGGGGGCTGTCACCCTCGGCCGCGCCGACCAGCCCGAGCAGTTCTCATCGACCGACGTGGCTCTGCTGGAGGACATAGCCCGCCGCGCCAGCCTCGCCCTCGAAAACGCCCGCCTCTACCAGCGGCAGCGCAAGGTCGCGGAGACCATGCAGCGCCATCTGCTGCCGCATCTCCCGCGTGGGTCCGGCCTCGGCATGACCGTCCGCTATCTGCCCGCACCGGACGCCTCGCAGGTCGGTGGTGACTGGTACGACGCGTTCACCCTGACAGACGGCGCCACGGCCCTTGCCATCGGCGACGTCGTCGGCCACGACCTGGATGCCGCGGCCGGGATGGCGCAGCTGCGCAACATGCTCCGCGCGTACGCCCTGTCTCAGCTGGAGCCGCCGAGCAAGATCGTGGAATGGCTCGACAACGCGACCGTGCACATCGCGGAGGTCTCCATGGCCACGTTGATCTTCGCCCGCATGACGGTGAATGATGCCGGCCAGTGCGAGCTGTCCTGGACCAACGCGGGGCATCCGCCCCCGCTACTGGTCACTCGCGAGGGCCTGGCCCAGTACCTGACCGAGGGGCACGGAATCCTGCTGGGCGTCACGCCCGACCAGGTCCGCCCCGATGCGACGGTGCAGCTGCCGCCCGAAGCCACCCTGCTCCTCTACACCGACGGCCTGATCGAGTCCCCGGGCCACAGCCTGGACGAAGGTCTGAACCGCCTGCGTAGGCATGCCGCGTCCTTGGCGCACCGTTCCCTGGAGTCCTTCACGGACCAGCTGCTGGCACGGGCGCGCCCGCCGGACAACGAAGACGACGTGGCCCTGCTGGCGGTACGCATCCCCAGCTCGTGTTCCTGAGGCTTTCGAGGAGGGCGGCGAGGACGGACGTGGCACTGTCAGGGTTTTCTGGATTACCGGCTCCGCGATTTGAAGCGCTCCGGTCAGGGGTTGTCCACAGGGCCCTGTCGAGCAGGAGCCGGCTGTGCGGGAACTCCTGGTCCTTCCCGCAAGCGGTGTCGAGTCGGAGTGCGAGCTTGCCTACGCAGCCCTGCAGCAGGTGTTGTACCCGCTGCTCGACCGACTGCCCGAGCTCACGATTTCTCAGCGTCGCGCACTGCATACCACGCTGGGCCTGGACGACGGCTTCGCGGACATCTACACGGTGGCGCTGGCTGCCCTCAAGCTGATCGTCGAGGCGGCGGCGACTCGCCCGGTCGTCGTCCTCGTCGATGACCTCCACTGGCTCGACCCCCAGTCGACCGACGTCCTCGCCTTCGTCGCGCGGCGGATCGGCAACGAGCCCGTGTTCATGCTGGGGGTGACGAGGGTCGTGAGCCGGAACGACCCGCTGCGACGTACCGGCCTCCCCGAGCTCTACCTGGAGCGCCTCGATGACGAGGCTTCCGCCGCCCTGCTCGATATGAGGACGCCGACGCTGGCGGCCCCGGTCAGAGCCCGGATCCTGGCGTAGGCGGCCGGAAACCCGCTCGCTCTTGTCGAGCTGCCGCAGGTCTGGGACGACGTCGCGACCACCACGGTCGTTCCTCTCAACGCCCGGCTGCAGGCGGCATTCGCAGCCCGGGTCGGCAACCTCAGCGTGGCCGCACGCGCTCTGCTGGCCGCTCCCGCCGCCGACACCACCTGTGGCACCGGGCGGCTCCTCGCGGCAGCGGCAGAGACCTGCGGCAACCGGGTCGGGACGCATGAAGTACAGGAGGTCTTGGACGCTGGACTGGTCGAACTCACCGGGACCGGGCTCAAGTTCCGTCACCCGCTGATGCGGTCGGCGATCTACGCCCAGCTTCCCCTGGCCGAACGACTGGCTACCCACAATGCCCTGGCCGGGCAGCTCGACGATCTGCCTGACCGGCAGTTGTGGCATCGTGCCGCCGGCGTCCTGGCAACCGACGAGGACATAGCCGTGCAGCTGGAGGCCTACGCCACACGGTCCCGGAAGCGAGGGCCGTGATGGCAGCGGTAGCCGCTCTCCGGCGAGCCGCCGACCTCGCTGAGAACGCGTCTCGTCGCACCTCTTTGTTTCTCTACACCGCTGAACTGGCGAGCGAGGTCGGACAGCGCAGCACTGCTGCGGACCTCGCCGCGAAGGCAGACCCTGAACTCATGGGTCCGGTCGAACGTGGACGGCTGATAGCGGTCCACGAGATCGTCGTTCCCGGTGATCTGCGGGACGAGTCACGGATTCAGGCTTTGATCGACCACGCGGAGGCCGCCAGGAAGGCAGGCGACGCGACCTTGGCAACGAACCTGCTGTGGCGAGTCGCCTCACGTTGCTGGTGGGCGTGCGTCTCCCCGCAGATCCGTGGCGCGGTGCCGAAGCCGTGGCGCCATTGCCCCTGGCCCCGGGTGATCCTCGCCGGCTTGGGATCCTCGCCTTCGCGCAGCCTGAGGTCTACGGCCGTCAAGCCCGCACTTTCATGCAGCAGCAGTGCCCCACCCGCATTGAGGAGGAAGCGCTGCGATTCCTGTGCAGCACTGCCGTGATCCTCGGCGACCATCACCGTGTCTCCTCGTACGTCCGTACGGTTGCCGCAGACTGTCGGGCATCGGGACAGCTGGCCTTGCTCGCCCGGATACTGGGCGCCAAGAACGGGTGCAGGGTCTGGACCGGGGAGTGGGATCTCGTACGCGCAGAGGCGCAGGAGGCCGCCGAACTGGCCGAGGAGATCGGCGACTCCTTCCGGGGTCTGTCCGCAAAGGTGGACCTCGCAATGCTCGCCGGTCAACGCGGGGACCATGAGTCGGCCGAGACGCTGGCGCTCAAGCGCAGCTCCCTCGTCAAGGGCGTGCCTTCATGCAGTGCGCCCGTCAACATGCGCGCGGGTAGCGGCTCTCCTCGCGGGCCGGCATGAGGAGGCCTTCGCACGGCTGAAGCAGGTCTTCCTGCCGACCAGCCCTGCCTATCACGACCAGCGGTGGTGGGCTGCGCCCGACTTCGCCGACGCCGCACGGCACCTGGGACGTCAGGATGAAGCCCGCCCTGTCCTGAGGGAGTTGGAGCAGGTCGCGGAGCAGCTGCCATCACCGATGATGCGCATGTGCCGGATCTATGTGTCGCACCGCACGGTGGGAGCACATCTGTATCGGATCTTCCCCAAACTCGGCATCACCTCGCGCGCCCAACTTCGTTCCGTTCTCCGCATAGCCGGTACGGACGCCGGAAGCGAGGGTCTGCAGGGAAAAGGCTCAGAGAACCACTTGATCATCGAGCGAACTGGTCTGCCCCCTGCGCCGGTGACTCCGCACGCGACACATCTGTGAACGATCGCGTGAATTGCTTGATCGTTCACAAGGGGCGATCGCGGCCGTCATGAGTGGCATGGGGGAGTGGAGCCCGCCGAGGAAGAGCCCTCGTGGCCTCCTTCTGCGTACCTTTTGGCCTCGATCTTGTCGCCAGACGCCACGGTGAGCGGTGGTGACGTCTCTGCGTCACGACCGCTCACCGTATTGTTCGTAGGTACGGGCGAACGGCGATAAAATTACCCAAGTCGGTGGCCTGGCTCCCGGACCTGGGCTGCCGCTCGACCTGTGCGACTTTGGGGAGCGGCACGGTGGCGAGGTCTCCTGAGGAACGGGGAGTCACGCGCAGTGCTGGAGTGCGGGGCAGACTGCTGCCCGTACTGCCTGCTCTGCTGCTGGTCGTCGGCCTGCTCATCGGCCTGCTCACACCTCGCGATGTCAGGCCGGATGCCTTCCTCGCCACGGCCATGGTCTCTGCCGCCGCACTGCTGCCCCTGTGGGGGACCGTGCTCATCGGAGTGGGCGCGTGCGCCGTCTTTGTCGGCCTGATGGTGGACTTCAATTCGTTGGGGGATGCGATCGCCTACTCAGAGCTGGCCACCCTCGCAGCGATTGCGGCATTCTCCGTCTTCTTCAACCGTCTGCTCGGCCGACGCGCCCATCAGCTGGTCCAGGTCCGCTCGGTGGCCGAGGCCGCCCAGATGGCGGTGCTGCATCCGGTACCGCGAGACCTCGGGCACGTCACCCTGGAGAGCCTGTACCTGTCGGCCGCGGCGGAAGCCCGGATCGGCGGGGACCTGTACGCGGCGATGCCCACCCCGTACGGCGTACGGCTGCTCATCGGTGACGTACGAGGCAAGGGCCTGCTCGCGATCTACACGGCCGCGACGCTGCTCAGCGCCTTCCGCGAGGCCGCTCACGACGCGCCCGACCTGCCCTACCTCGCGTGCCGCCTGGAGACGAGCATGCGCCGCCACGCGGCACAGTACCCGGGGCTTCCGGGCTCGGAGATCGCTGAACGTTTCATCACCGCTCTCCTCGCCGAGATCCCGGACGATGAACCGGTCGTCAGGACCGTCACCTGCGGCCACCCGCCTCCGCTGCTCCTTCACCACGGCGAGGTTCGGGAGCTGCAGGCCGCGGCTCCCTCGCCGCCGCTCAACCTGGGCATGCTCGTGAACGGCGGCTACCACGTCGACCTTGCCCCCTTCCAGCCCGCGGACCAGCTCCTGCTGTACACCGACGGGGTCACTGAGACCCGCGACCGCTCCGGCACCTTCTACCCCCTCACCGAACGCGTCCGCTCATGGAGCGGCGAGGCGCCGCACCAGCTCCTCGACCATCTCCATCGCGACCTGATCGCCTACAGCGGCGGCGAGCTCGACGACGACATCGCTGTCCTCATCGCCTGGCGACGCTCGAGCCGCTGAGCCTGAGACAGGGCGGCCACCGACCCCGCCGTCTCGGCTGACGCACACCTTGTCGTTCGCGCGCGGATCCGCCCGAAACGACGCCAGGTTCCCGTCGCTGATCTGAGACCCACGGAACTGCTGTCCGAACCCGGACCCGGGGTACGCGGCGGCCGGCCTCCGGTGTCGTCACCAGGTTCGGAGCGTGCCCGAAAAAGATTTCCAGATCCCTGTCACATTCTGGTGAGCCGGTTCGTCAGTGGAGTGAAGTCGCCGACCAGGCCGATGTGAAGGAGTGCAGTCATGACGAACACCGCGATCTCCCGGATGCCGAACCCGGCCGAGTTCGTGCCCGAGCTGAACGACATCAGCGCCGCTCTGTTCAGGGCCACGGGCAACCGCTCGGTGCCGCGCACCACGATGAGTCTCGTCCACCTTCGCGCCGGGCAGATCGTGGGCAACACCTACCTGACGATCCTGAACACCGGCTTCCTGCGCAAGGCGGGGGAGCCGGAGGAGCGCATCACCGCGGTCTCCTCGTGGCAGGACGCCCCGTACTTCAGCGAGGCCGAACGTGCCGCCCTCGCCTTGGTGGAGGCCACGCTCCAGCCCGCGCCGCACGGTAGGGAGCGCGTTTCCGACGAACTGTACGCCGAGGTGGCGAAGCACTACGACCAAAAGGCGCTGGCCACCCTCACCATCGCGATCGGCCAGATCGGCTTCTTCATCGCGCTGGCCGTCATCGGCAAGCCGCAGCCGGTCAGCTCTCTCGCGGACGAGCAGTGGGACTGATCTGATCCGTCCACCGCGCAGGTGCGATCCGTCGGCTGCTCAGTGGCCGGCACCGGCCGCGAATGAGATGACCCGTGAGGCCGTCCGTTCATGGGCAGCCTCACGGGTCGGCGGGTGCACTCGCACCGCGGCGCGTCACAGCGTCGCGGTGGTCCCCTCCCCGGACGCGCTGCCCGCGAGCCACTGGTCCCATCCCAGGTTGAAGTCGGCGTAGCCGTTGTCGGGCGAGGCCTTGGCGCGGGGCGAGCCGGTGATGGTGACGGGGTCGCCCTGCTTGACCTGGCCGTAGAACCACTTGGCGTCCGACATGGACAGGTGGACACAGCCGTGCGAGCCGCGAGCGCTGCCGCTGCCCGGATAGGGGTCGCCGGTCGAGTAGTGCACGTACGTGCCGGACTGAGTCAGGTGGACGTCCCAGGGCAGCGTCAGGTCGTAGAAGTTGGGGCTGCCCTTGTCACAGCTGATGCCAACGCTGCAGGAGGTCATGTGGACCTTCTCCTGCTTGTCGATGACGGCCATCGTGCCGTTCCACGTCGGATACTCAGCGCTACCCGCATTGATCGACAAGGTGCGCACCGCCGCGCCGTTCCGGGTCACCTTCATGGTGTGGCCGGTCACCGAGACGTCCGCGCGTACGTCGTCGCCGATCGTGAAGGTGTGCGTGTAGCTGCGCACGCCGTAGCGTCCGTTGCCGTTGCTGACGCCGTTCATGTCGGCGTCGATCTTCACCTTCGTGCCGGAGCGCCAGTACGTCTTCGGGCGCCAGTCGGCGCGCTGGTCGCCGAACCAGTGCCAGGCGCCGGCCACTGGCTGCGAGGCGCTCACCTTCATGTGCTTCTCCACCGTGGCCCGAGCCTTTTCTGCCACAGGGTTCGTGAAGATCACCGAGATCGGCATGGCCACACCGACCGTGGTTCCCGTCTGCGGGGTGATCGTGTCCAGAAGCATCGGCGGGCCTGCGGGCTTCGTCGGTGACGGAGAGGCGCTCGCACTGGGCTTGCCCGAGGCCTTTGCGTCGTTCCCGCTCGCCTTGCCACTGCCGCCCCCGCCGCAGGCACTTGCGCCCACCAGCATCGCAGCCGTGACGAGTGCGATCCCTATGCTGCCCTGGCGCCGTCCCACGACCTACCCCGCTCTCTCGCTGTTCGGCCCTGGCGGGCCCGACTTTCTGTCAGACAGAGAGAATGGGTCAGCAGTTGCGCGCGTCGCGTAAAACGTGTCTCAAAACTTCGTGCGCATCCTGGGTCGGGGAACCATGAGGGGCGCGACATCGTCGCCTCCCACCTTCAGAACGCGTCGGGCTGCAAGAGCCCGGTCGAGCAGGAGCACATCACGACGTCACCAAGGCACGACTCCATTGTCGTCGAACAGCTGGCCGGTGGGGCCGTCGTCGGGCAGAGCCGACAGCTGGATGGCGATCGCCGCTCCCTGCTCAGGGGTCTGAGTACCGCTGAACCCGTTGAGGGGGGTGGCCACGTAGCCGGGGCAGGCGTTGTTGATCAAGATGTTGGTGCCGCTCAGCTCAGGCAGCATCGCGTGGGTGACCCGGATGACGCCGATGACATTGGTCTCCACCAGCCGCCGCACGGTGTCCAGGTCGACCGTTGTCGGCTCCTCCGGCCAACCACCCGCGACGCCGACGTTGTTGACCAGCACGTCAAGGCGTCCCGCTCGCCGCTCGATCAGCTCCGCAGCGGCGGTCACACTCTCGTCGTCGGTCACGTCCAAGGGCACGCCGAACGCGTCGGCACCCGCCGTGCGCAGTTTCGCCACGGCGTCCACCCTGCGCTGCTCGTCGCGAGCGCCGACACCGACGCTCCAGCCCAATGCGCCCAGCCCGGCCGCGATCTCGTACCCGATTCGCCATCGCCGAGAAACTGCACTTCGGGAAGTCCGCCCGGCGTCTGGAGATAGCCCAGCCGCCCCTGTCCCGCGCCATCGCCCGACTCGAACGACAGCTCGGGGTCACGCTGCTGGAACGCACCAGCCGAAAGGTCACGCTCACCGAGGCCGGGGCCGTGCTGCTGTCCGAGGGGCGCGCGATCCTCAGCGCGATGGCCGCAGCTGAGCGGCGTACCCAGCAGGCTGCACAGCGGCACCCCCGTCTCGTCCTCGCCGTCAAGTCCGGCACCGCGGGCGATTTGCCGGCCAAACTGCTCGAGGCCTACCGCGCGGAGCCCGGCGCAGCCACCGTCGATCTGTTGCCCTGCGAGGCGCATCAGCAACAGAAATTGCTGCACAACGGGCAAGCCGATGTGGCTCTGCTGCACCTGCCATTCGATTCGGCGGTCGGACTCGACACCGAAATTCTGTGTACCGAGGGACAGGTGGCGATCCTGCCCACGTCTCACTCACTCGCCGGCCGCTCTCAGATCCGGGTGGCCGAGGTCACCGCATTGCCGGAACTCCCGATGGCTCGCTGGCCCAGTGCTGACGGCAGCTACCCGGAGGGGCCGGGGGCAGAGATACGGAACCTGACACAGCTCTGCCAGTTGGTCGCGCTCGGCCGTACCACCGTGATCATGCCCGAGTCCGCCGGCACCGACCTGCGCCGGGATCTCGCCGCCGTGCCGGTCCTGGACACCCCGCCTGTGACAACCGTGATCGACTGGCTGTCGCAGAGCCGACTTCGCGCGGTCGCCGACCTGATCCGCGTAGCAACACGTCTTTGACCGGCGGTTCTGCATCCGCTTGCACGGAATGGGCTGACTGTTCGGACAGTCGCCCGGTAAACGGTCAATCGACCCGACATGCCCGTGGGGCTATCCCCGCGATTGGGGCCGTCATTGTGTTTGCCGTAGTCGGACGGTTACGTGCTTCGGCCGCATTCGAATACGTGGATTCGGTAAGGGAACATAATCCAACGCTCACCTTCCTTTGTGAGTGAGACGTCAGCCGTCCCCGTACTCATGGGTGCGACACAAGACGAAGTCAGCGGCTATCAGCGCTGATTGACGCTCCGTCAGGAAGGGATAATCACATGTCCTTCGCCAAGATCACACTGGCCAAGAAGGCCAAGAAGAAGGAATGCGGCGCCGCCGCAAAGGCCAAGCACCACAAGAAGCACCACCACCGCAAGCACAAGAAGGCCGCCGCCAAGTAGCGCGGAGTCGCGGAACACGACCACACAGGCAGACCGTGCCGGGGTCCGCTCGCGCAGCACAGATGCGCGGCGGATCCCGGCACGCCGTCGGATCGGGCAGTGCCCAGGAAGCGTCGGCCATGCACACCGCAGCACCCATCACTACGGCCTTGGCCGGATCCGGGGCGGGAGCCACGGCCGGTGCCTCGTCCCGGATGCGTCACGCGCGTATCTCGCCGCTGGCCGCATTCCGTACGTTCTGGCCGCTCGTCAGCATCAACCGTACGGCCGTAGTCGTGTCCGCGGTGCTGCTGGTGGTCTCCGCCGGGTGCGACGCGGCCGCGATCGGCATCGTGGGCGTCCTCACCGACGACGTGCTCACCCCCGGCAATCTCGCCGCCTTCTGGGGACCCGCAGCCCTCTGGCTGGGGCTCGCCGCGGTCGGCGCGATCGCCTCTGCGGCCGGCGGCTATCTCGCCGGCTGGACCAGTGAGCACTTCTTGCTCGGTCTGCGCGACCGGGTTTTCCAGCACCTCCAACAGGTGCCCCCTGACTCCTTGGACCGCTTCGGCACCGGTGACCTCGTCTCCCGGCTGACCGGTGACATCGAGACCGTCGAGTCGCTGGTGGCCTCCGCACCCGTCGAACTGATCACGTCCGCCGTCGGAGCGGTCGTGTTCGGCGTGGCGGCCTTCTGGACCAGCTGGCAACTGGCCCTGATCACCCTGGCCGCAGCCCCGCTCATCTGGTTCGGCGCCCGGTGGTTCGGCACCCTGATGCGCTCCGCCACCCGCGCCGAACGCGACAGCAACGGCCGACTGGCCACCCTGCTGGAGGAGAGCCTGGCCAACATGCCCCTGGTCCAGGCCTACGGCCGGCAGGAGGCCGAGCGCAGCAAGGTGCACCGCGAGGGACGCAGCTGGATGCGTGCCGGGCTGCGGCAGATCCGGCTTTCGTCGGCGTACGGCCCGATGGGCGAACTGGTCGAGACCCTCAGCGTACTGGCCGTGATCGGCGCCGGGGCCTGGCAGATCTCCGAACACCACCTCAGCGTCGGCGGCCTGCTCTCCTTCGCCGCGTTTCTCGGCTATCTCCACCCCAAGCTCCAGGAACTCGGCGAGATCGTGGTCAGCGCCTCCTCCGCGACCGCCGCCTGCGAACGCCTCATCGAGGTGCTGCGCACCGGAGTGGTCCAGGGGACCGCTCCGCGACCGGATGTCCCGACGCTGGCCGAACCGGTGCGCGGTTCTGTCACCTTCGAGGACGTCAGCTTCTTCTACCCCGGCAGCGGCCAACCCGTGCTGCATCAGGTGCGCCTGGACATCGCCCCCGGCCTGCTCGTCGCGGTCACCGGGCCCAGCGGCACCGGCAAGTCCACCCTCGGCAAGCTGCTGCTGCGGTTCCACGAGCCGTCCCGGGGCCGCATCCTGCTCGACGGCCGGGACATCGCCGAACTCCCGGTGGACGAGGTGCGTCGGCACGTCACCCTGCTCCCGCAGGACAGCATGCTCTTCGACGGCACGGTCCGCGAGAACATCACCTACGGCCGTCCCGACGCCACCGAGGCGGACATGCTCGCCGCCTCCGTCGCGGCCGACGCGCACGATTTCGTCAGCGTGCTGCCCGAGGGCTACGACAGTCCTGTCGGCAAACGCGGCAACAACCTCTCCGGCGGCCAGCGCCGCAGGATCGCCCTCGCGCGGGCCATGCTCCGCACCGCGCCCGTACTGATCCTCGACGAGCCCACCGCCGGACTCGACGACGACTCCACGGCCCGCATCATGGCGCCGCTGCGCCGCCTCACCGCTCAGCGCACGACGTTCCTCATCACCCACGACCTCCGCCTGACGGCCCAGGCCGACGTCGTCCTCCACCTCGCCCACGGCACGGCCGTCATCACGGCCCCGGGTCAGTCATCGACGACGGGCATGGAGCGGGAGCACGACGCGGCCTGAGGCCGAGCGCTACCGAGTACGCCGGCGCCGACGGCTACCGGCGGATGACGTGCCCTGCCGAGGCTCGCGGAGATTTCGGCAGTTTCCCGCGGGGATCGTGGGGCGGTGCCTCACGCCGAGGCGCTGCTGCGCCGGGCGTAGGCGCGGGCGGCGCGGGCCCGGTCGCCGCACCGGGTGGAGCACCAGTGACGTCGACCATGGGTGCGCAGGAGGAACCGGTCGCAGGGGGCGGAGCCGCAGGTGGTGAGGAGGTCGGCGTCGGGGCCGGTGAGCAGGTCGGCGGCGTCGGCGGCGAGGATCGCCAGCGCGTGATTCACGGCCTGGTCGGTGGGGTGCGCATGGATGCGACGCAGCCCCTGTGCCCCGTCCCAGGCGAGCAGGGGCGCCGTGGGCACGGCCGTGAGCGCCTCGTTCACCGCCCGCAGGGATTCCTCAGGCGGGATCGCGCCGTCGACGCGCGAGGTGAACAGGGCGCGGACGTGATCGCGCAGCGTGCGCATCCGCTGCGCGCAGCCGTCGTACATCTGCACGTCCGGGGTGGCCAGGTCATGGGCGGTGAGCCAGCGCATGGCCGAGCCGGGGGCGGCGAGCAGGTCGTAGCCCTGGCCGGCGGGCAGCGTCGCGGCGGTGTCGACGAAGTCCAGGGACCGGCGCCGGTCGGCCCCCGGAGCCGGGGGCAGAGCAGCCCGCGTGATGTCGGTGCCCACGGCCTCGTTCATGGCTCTCATGGTAACCCTTGCGTTTTTCCGTGATACCTGCCTGGCGTGGACCACACGGAAAGAGCGGAGTCCTTCCGTGAGAAATGAGGAGTGGCGAGCATGTCCCTGCACGACGCCCAGCAGTTCCCGGTCCGCGTCCTCGGCGGCCCCACTGCCCTGTTCGAGTACGGCGGCCTGCGCTTTCTGACCGACCCGACCTTCGACGGCCCAGGCGACTACCCCTCGTCCGGCCCGGTCTTGACCAAGACCGCCCCCTCGGCCGTCGACCCCGGTGATCTCGGCCCCGTCGACGTGGTCCTGCTCTCGCACGACGAGCACGCCGACAACCTCGACAAGTCCGGGCGGGCCCTGCTCGCCGACGTCCCGCTCACTCTCACCACGCCCGGCGGTGCCAAGCGCCTCGGGGAGAAGACCAAGGGCCTGACCGACTGGGAGTCCGTCGAGCTGAACCGCCCCGACGGCGGCACGATCACCGTGACCGGCGTACCCGCCATCCACGGCCCCGGCACGCGCGAGGAGATCGAGCCGATCGCCGGCCAGGTCGTCGGCTTCGTCCTGACCGGAGAAGACCTGCCCGCTGTCTACGTCAGCGGCGACAACGCCTCACTCGACGCGGTCAAGGAGATCGCCGAGCGCTTCGCCCTGGTGGACACCGCCGTCCTCTTCGCCGGAGCCCCCTCGCTTCCCGGTCCTCTTCGACGGCGCGCTGATCGTCCTCGACAGTGCCCAGGCCGCCGAGGCCACCCGGATCCTCGGGGCCCGCCGCGTCGTTCCCGCCCACTACGACAGCTGGGCCCACTTCACCGAGGGCCGCGACGAACTGGCAGCCGCCTTCACCGCCGCGGGCCTGGCCGACCGCCTGGACTGGGGCCGCCACGCCTGACCGAGCGACTCGTAGACCCCCCAGGGCATTTCACAGCCTTGATCACCGTCAAGGCATATGAGGCGCACGGCGGGGAGAGCCGCAGTGCGCCGATGGCCACGCCTGCCCCGAGCCGCCGTCCGTCGATGCGACCACGATGATCGAAGATACGGCGGCGCTCAGCGCGGCATCACCCAGTCCGGCGTCCAGGTCCCGGCGGCGGCGTGGCCGGCCGCTGCGGCGGCGAGGTGGGCGCGGAGGGCGGCCAGCGCTGGGTGGGGGTTGTCGCGGTGCCAGAGGAGCGAGTGCGGGTAGACGGGCGTCGGGTCGGTCACCGGGATACGGCGCAGGCCGTGGTCGGCGGGCCAGACGAGGCGGGTGTACTCGCCCATGAAGGTGGCCAGGGCCGGGGTGTCGGCCACGGTGTCGAGGAGCGCGTCGGAGCCGAAGTTGGGCCCGGTCGCCTCGATGGTGAGTCCGAACTCGGCGACGAGGTCGTCGTAGTAGGCGGCCCACTCGGTACCGGGGACGATGCCGGGCATCCAGATCCGGTGCCCCGCCAACTGAGCGACGGTCACCGACCGGGCGCCTGCCAGCGCGTGGGCAGGGCCGGTGAGGAGCTGGAGCGGCTCGTCGAGGACCCGGACGGACTCGATGTCGTCAGGAAGGGGCCGGCCGGGCATGGTGACGGCGCGGAAGGACGCGTCGATCGCGCCGGACCTGATGGCGGCGACGGCCGTCTCGATCTCGAACAGCATCACCACGTCGAGGTCGATCTCCGGGTGCGCGCGGTGGAAGGCGCGCATCAGGCCGGACGCCGCGCCGCGCGAGGCGATGATGTCGACGCGCAGCGGTCGGCGGCCGGTGTGCACGGACGCGACCGCGCGCTCGGCGACGCGCAGCAGCTCCCGCGCGTGGGGCAGGAACGCCTGCCCGTCGATGGTGAGCTCGGCGCCGCGCGCGGTGCGGGTGAACAGTCGCACGCCGAGGTTGCGCTCCAGCGCGGCGATGCGCTTGGAGACGGCCTGCTGGGTGACCGCCAGCTCGGCGGCGGCCTCCTGGAACTGCCCCGTGTCGGCGACGGACACGAAGGTCCGGACGGCGTTGAGGTCCATGTCGACACCCTATCGGCACAACTATTGGTTGTGTCCCGTGACCCTGCGGTTGATTGACCCGCTGGTATGGCGCTCGCCTTGATGCTTCCGATCGCGGATCGGTTGTACGGGTGACTGGCGAGAGGCGTCGAGCATGAGGAGCGCCCATGGTCACTGTGAGCGACGCCTTCTACGCGATTCTCCAGCGGCACGAAGTAAGTGCGGTATTCGGTAACCCGGGCTCGAACGAACTCTCCTTCCTGACCGGGCTCCCGTCCAACATTCCCTATAACGTCGCGTTGCAGGAGGGCGCCGCGATAGGCATGGCGGACGCATATGCGCAGGTGTCGGGCACCGTAGGTTTTCTCAACCTGCACACCGCTTCGGGCATGGGTAACGCGATGGGCGGCCTGACCAACACAGCGGCCTGGCACACTCCCGTCGTGATCATGGCGGGCCAGCAGGCCCGCCGTTATGTGCCGGTGGACGCCATGGCCTCGGCTGATCGAGGTGCTGCAGCGTTGAGGGGGCTGCTGAGCCACGGAGGTGCCCCCATCGTCCCGCCCCCCTGCCGTGCCTCCACGGCCGCAGCGACGCCGAGGCAAGGGCAATGGGATCCTCAGCGAGGAAGCCCGGCCCGAAGGCCACCAACATCATTCGACCTGCCGTGCCGTGCCGTGCCGATGAACAAGCCTTCCAGGAGCGCGGTCAGATAGCGGCGGGCGGTCTCGGTACGTGCGGCAGGGGCGCTGTGCATCTGTGCGGCGTAGGCGATTCCGCACATGAGCGGGACCACGTCGTCGGAGGTCAGGTCGGCGCGGACCACCCCGGCTTCGCGAGCGCGCTCGAGCAACTGCGCGCAGGCCGACTTCAGGGCCCGCTTCAGTTCGGTGGTGCGGGGCAGGGCGTCCGTGGACGCGGCGGTGACCGGGGAGAGGGAGGCGTCGGTGACCTGCGCTTCGACGGTGCGGGTCAGGAAGCCGGTGAGGGCGCGCCTGGGGTCGGTGTCGGCCAGAGCCTGCTCGCCGTGGGCGGCGAGTTCCGCAAGGCAGGGGGCGGCGACGGTCTCCAGGAGCGCCTCGGCGGTGGGGAAGTGGTGGTAGACGGTGCCGACACCCACTCCGGCCCGGCGGGCGATGTCGTTGAGCTGCAGCGGTGTGCCTTCGTCGACGAGATCGCGGGCCACGGCAATGATCCGTGGCGTGCGCATCGGACGATTCGCCCGTCACCCCCTCGCGCACTTTGTGTCGAGCCTGCGCAAGGAGACCGAGGGCAGGGAGCGAGCGTCGTCGCCGACCTGTCGGCGCTCTTCGTCGGACACCTGCCCCGCTGCCTTCAGGAATCTGGCCGCCTGGTGGTCGTGGCTGAGCTGCCTCGGCCTCTGTCACCCGGTGAGTGGCGCGAGGCGCTCACTGAGGTGGCGGATGGCTTCGGCGATACGGGGATCCGTTGCCGGACGGAAGGGGGCGACCGGATGTGCCCGGGGTCCGATGACGACACCGGTCCGGCCGGCCAGCGAGCCGTCGGTCGCGGCGAAGATCGAGGGCTTGGCCGCCACGGACGCCGGGCCTGAGGTGGAGCGTTCGAACTTGCGCCGGACCAGTGGCCAGAGCAGCCGGAGCCCCGGCGAGACGATCTTCGGATCGCTCACCGTGTCGTTGGTCATGTCGGTGGCGGCGCCGCCCGGGTCTGCCGCGAAGACCGAGACGCCCGTGCCCTCGAGCCGGGCGGCCAACCGTGGAACCTCCTCGGCAGGAGCTGCATCTCTCTGTCCGGGAAGGCAGAAGCGGCGGCGCCCGGCCGGCGCTGGGGTGTCTTCACCCAGAGGGGAATTCATGGCACGGCGGACAGCAGCTGTCTCCGTGGTCGGCCTGACGGTGCTTCTGGCCGCAACCGCTTGTGGGCGGGGTGAGACCGTATCCACCCGGCCGACCGCGGGACCGCAGGAGACCACCGCTCCCGCCACCGGGTCAACGGCGTCACCCTCGGCCTCGTCGCACGCGAAAGGGACCGCCGCTTGCGGGACGCCGCACCTGCGGTGGAAACTGACGCGCCTCGACGACAAGCGGCACAACGCGCCGACGGCCCTGCTCAGCGCCACGAACACCGGCTCCCGGCCATGCGCCTTCGACGGCTACCCAGACATCGACGTCTACGTGGGCAAGGGGCCGAGCGTCTCGTCGAAGCCGAAGAAAAGCACTTCAGTCAGGCTGGCGTTGAACGCGGGCCACGCCGTCGTGTTCCCGCTCTTCTACGTGGCGACCCCCGCCCGGCACGGGGGCTGCTTCATTCCGGGTGACAACGATCCCCGTGTCTCCGTGCGCCCGCCGCACGCCGCCGCTCACGACTACGGTGCCTTCGCGCAGCTGACCGACGCGAACGGCCGCCGCGTGCCGGCGCAGGTATGCGGGACCGCCATCCAGCTGGGGTCGCCTCAACTGCGTTAAACGTGTGGCTATTTATCGTGCGTATGCCCATTCATCCGTGCGATCATGGTGACCACGACCGCTGACCACGGTCGACTGGAAACCGCCTTTCGGCGGCACGGGGGCATGCAACGGGGTGCGCTGTTTTATGCGGTGAGCCCTGTGCAGTGAGCCGTGCGGGACGTCCACGCCTGCCCGCAGTACGCATGGGCCGTGGCGTTTCTCGCGGTGCGTGAGCCTGTGGTGCACCGCGTGCAGGCGGCCGGTGGAACATCCGCGTCGTGCTGCGTCGCAGTGGACCGCTGTGGGGGATCGGGGCCGGCCTGGCCCATGACTTCGCCGTGCCTGCCGTCGACACGCACAGCCGGCGACCTACCGTGCCGGCCTCACTTGGAGAAGACCACGTTGTACAAGAGACGAATATTCGGGGCTGTGGGTGTGCTGTGCACCCCGGTGCTGCTGGGGAGCGCGGCGTCGGCACAGGCCGCCACGCAGGCCCCAGCCACCACCAGTCGGGCGTCCGCCACGTCGGCGGACTCACCCGAGGCCACATCCGTACCGAGCGCCTCGGAGTCGGTCACCGCCTCGCCGTCCACCGGCGGAATCTGGACGGTTCAGGACGCCATCCGGTTCTGGACACCTCAGCGGATGGCGTCGGCCACCGACCCTTCGGGCCGTGCACCCCAGCCGAGCGGCTGGACGGCTCCGCGGAGGAACGGGCTGACCCGAGCCGGGCTCACCGGCCAGCACTTCGACGGCATCACGTCCGTCGGCATGCTCTTCCACACGGACAGCAACATGCGGGCCCACTACTGTTCGGCCAGCGTGGTGCGCAGTGAGGGACACGATCTCATCCTCACCGCCGGACACTGTGTAGGCAAGAACGCCGTGTTCGTTCCGAAGTACGACCACACCAAGTCGGCGGCCCAGCAGCCGTACGGGATCTGGCCGGTCAAGGAATGGTTCCGCGACAAGCAGTACGCCTCCGACAAGAGTGCCAACTCCGACCTGGACTTCGCCTTCGCGGGCCTGGAGTCCAACGGTGGCAGGGAGATCGAGGACGTCGTGGGCGGCAACACCCTGGCCCCTACACCCGGCTTCGCCAACGAGGTTACGGTCATCGGCTACCCGTCGATCGGACACAACCCGCAGGACCAGGCGTTCCGTTGCGCCGACGTCCGGACGACCGTGCTGACGTCCTACTACCAGATGCAGATCGACTGCGGCGGAATGTGGGGCGGTGTCTCCGGCGGCCCGTGGTTCTCCAAGTTCGACGCTTCGGGCAACACCGGCCAGATCATCGGCAACGTCGGCGGCTTCAACGGGGGCGGCCCCGATGTGAGGCCCAGCGACCCGCTGTACAACCAGATCACCTACAGCCCGTTGCACGGGGACCGCTTCTTCCAGCTCTACGCCGACGCTCAGAAGGGCCTCCATGCGGACTACGGCCCCTACCAGCAGCCGCCTCTGCCCTACACGATGGGCAACGGCACGACCTGGAAGCACGCGAAGCTGATGGCCTCCGGCGACTTCAACGGCGTCGGCCACAGCGACCTGGTCGTCGTCTGGGACGACGGCGAGGTGACGCTCTACAGCAGCGACGGCAACGGTCACTTCGTCGCCGAACGACAGCTGCTGACCCCCAACCCGACCTGGAAGGGCGCGGCGATCATAACCGCGGGCGACTTCACCGGATCGAACAGCTTCGACCTGATGGTCCGCTGGCCCGACGGTAAAGTCACGCTCTACGGCGACGTCGGCAGCAACGGCCTCAAGGCGCCCGGCGCCCAGATGGTCGGCCCCAACGCCACCTGGAAGAAGGCCGCCCAGATCGTCGCGGGCCGCTTCGGCACCTCGCAGTATGTCACCGACCTGGCAGTGTGCTGGTCGGACGGCAGTCTGAGCCTCTACACCAACGTCAGCGCGGGACGTTTCGGGCAGGAGCACAAGCTCAAGGCCCCGAGCGGTACCTGGAAGGACTCCACGCTGCTCACCAACGGTGAGTTCTCCGGCAACCAGAAGTGGGACCTGATGCTCCAGCGGCCGGACGGCGAGCTGGACAACTACGTGGGCACCACCGCCTCCGGCCTCGGCACCAAGGTGCGCGTCAAGAATCCCCACGGCCTCTGGACGCACGGCACGGTGATGACCGCCGGCAACTACACCGGCAACCACCGCACCGACGACCTCGTCGTCCGCTCGTCCGACGGCGGTACGACCATGTACGCCGACACCGGCAAGGATCACGTGGGCACCGCGCAATCCCTGGTTCCGCACTCCTGATCCGAAGGCGCCCATCGCGATGCCGCCCAGCGCTCAACGGTGCCGGGCGGTATGCCGTTGACCATGTCGACGGACAACTGCCGCCGAGAGGCCGGTGGGTCGGGCCGTAATCGGCCAGAAGATTTCAGGCACTCCCTTCCGGAATTCCGATGGGGCGACGCTCGTTTAGCGCTTCTCGTCCAGATGACCGGTGCGGCAGGCGATATTCGTGCGGCATCATGGCTCGGCTGACGAATGGCTCGATGAAGAACATCGATTCCGTCAAGGTCGGCGATTCGGCCATCGCCGCCGACCGCTCGACCAGGGTCACCGTGCCGCCGCAGGACGTGACGGGCCGGATCGCCACCGAGCACGACGAGCGATTCGATCATAGCCCTCCCCAGCGGCGTACGCCCTGCCATGGCACGTAGTAACTCCGCGAGCGATTGAACAGAACAATTCCTGGTCGGAGACAGGCGGCGAACCGTCGACAATTGCAATGGCTGAAACGGCGGGGGTGAGATGAGAATCCGCCACATTCTGTTGTGCCTGAACGGCGTTGTCGGTAGCTTGCGGGCCCACTGATTCCTGAAAGGTGGTCACGTGGTGTGCGGAAGACGTATTTTCCTGGTATTCGTGGCGGCCGCAGTGTGGCTTGCTGCCCTGCCGGCCACCGCGTCGGCAGGGCATGTCCGCTTACCCGCCGTACCCATACCCGCCGATCCTCGTGCGGCACACCTCGAGCCGTTCACCGGTCATGCGGTTGCGCCTCACCCGGTCGATGCCCCGGCCGTTCCGAGGCATCCCTTCATGGCTCCCAACGGCACGAGCAATCTGCACGACGACGCCTATCAGACGGACACCTACACCCAAGCGGGCCCCGCAGGACGCGACCTGAGCGTCCGAACCCGGTTGCAGGGCGGGCTGTGCGGCTCTGTCACGTTCGATTCCAGGGGCCGGTTGGTCACCGTCTGTATGGCCCCGAGGCGCGCGCCACGACTGATGCTGCTGGACCCGGACAACCTCAGCACGATCGCCAGCCTGGAACTTTCGGGAACCGTCGGCACAAGTCCGACGGACGTGCCGGGCGGCGGATACTTCTACCTGGACAACAACGACCGCGTGGTCGTGCCGACCAAGACCGGTGGCATCCAGGTCGTGGCGATCCAGGGCAACACCTTCGTGACCCGGCGCAGTTATGACCTGAAGCCGGTCATCGGCACCGCTGGGATCGTCTCTGCCCTGCCTGACTGGTCGGGGTTGCTGTGGTTCGTCACCAGGAGCGGTGTCGTCGGCACCGTCGACCTGACCACCGGCGCGGTGCGCTCCCGGACACTGCGTGGCGAGCAGATCGCCAACAGCATCGCGGTCGACGAGTCTGGTGGAGTCTTCGTAGTCAGTGACCATGCGCTCTACCGGTTCGACGCGGGCCTCGGGGGAGCACCCCAGGCCACCTGGCGTGCGGTGTACGACCGGGGCACGCGGCAGAAGCCTGGCCAGCTCAGCCAGGGCAGCGGTACCACTCCGACTCTCATCGGTCCGGCGTCCGGCCCGGGTGGCGGCTATGTGGCGATCACGGACAACGCCGACCCGAAGATGCACGTGCTGGTGATGGCCCGCGGAAAGGCCGGACCCACCAGAGTGTGTGCCGAGCCGGTCTTCCCGGCGTGGAAAGGAGCTGACGAGAACAGCCTGATAGCCGTGGACGGCGACCTGATAGCCGAGAACAACTACGGGTACGTGGTCGGCAGCAACGCGCTCCTCAAAGGCTTCCTCGGACACCGGCTGCCCGAAACGGTCCCCGGCCTGGTCCGGGTCCATGTCGACTACGCGCGCAAGAGCTGCACCACCGCCTGGTCCAACACCACGGAGCGCATCCCCAGCGTGGTCAGCAAGGCGGCACTGGGCAACGGGCTGCTGTACACCTACACCCATCCGTCCGCAGCGGAACTGGCCTTCAAGCCCAAAGAGCGCTCCCTCGGGGCTCCGGACGCCTGGTACCTCACGGCAGTGGACGTGCGGACGGGCAATCGGGCATGGAGCCGGCTGGCAGGTGCCGGACCACTGTTCAACAACCACTACGCCCCGGTGTCGATCGGGGCCGACGGTGCGGCGTACGTGGGCTGTATAGGCGGACTGGTCCGCATCGCCGACTCCTGATCGGCCGAGGTCGTTCGCCGTTGGACACAGCCGACGGCGAACGGTCCACCGACAGCCTCGGCCGCGGCCCGGGCGCCCGCCGTAGCGGCCCTGGGCGCCTGAGCTGCTTACCGGCTCCTGTCGGCGGTCGCAGTCGTACACCCTCGTCGGCGGAGTCTCAGCAGTCGCGCGGCCAGAGGGTGAATGCAGCGGGCGTATTCATCCAGTCGAACGTGGTGACGCTCGAGTGCCCCTGCTGGGCGAGGTATTGAACGCGTTGCGCGGCGGCCGCGGGGTCGGGGTTGGTGTCATCGAGCGCCGGGGGGACGCTCTCGGCTGAGCCTTCGACGGTCAGGTAGTGATTGCCGCAGTACCAGGACAGGCTGTATCCGTCATTGAGCCAACGGGTGGCCTGGGTATCGAAGATGACGAACCACGGGCGCAGGGTGGGGCTGTAGATGAGGCGGGGATCGCCCTGGGGGGACGGTTTTGTCATGGCGGGCCACATGGATGCGTGGGCGAGTTGGCCGTGTGCCGCCAGGTCGGCGACGTACTGGGCGTATTCCTGTTCGGTGGAGAGGTTGTCCAGGTCGTAGCCGGCGAGTCTGTTCTCTATCGTGCCGGTGATGGGGAAGACGATGAACTTGCCACGGAGTTCTTTCCAAGTGGGCCAGGCTCCTGCCTTGGCGGCGTCATCAAGGGTGGAGTAGGCGGTGCCGAGCATGTCGGCGGGGGTGAAGAGATGGTCGGCACCCAGGTTTTTGGCCACGAGCTGATCGAGTTGGGCAGGGCCCATGCCCGCGCCGGAGCGGAAGCCCCATTTCAGTTCGAGCTTGAGGTAGACGGGGTCGTGATCGGGGTGCGCGTCGCTCCAGCTTCTGAGGTCGTCCAGACAGGTCCTCAGACTGCCGTTCTCCCAGGTCTTCTTGAACACGCCTGAACCGGTGGTGTAGGTGCAGTTGTTGTCGTTGGCCAGGGGGTCTGAGTGGCTGACCACCCATCCGCCGGGGTTGCCGTAGGTGCTGTAGGTGTCGATCTCCAACAGATGCGCACCAAGGTCGAGGCCCTTGGTCAGGGACTTGGACTTTGCTTGCTCGTAGGCGTTGTGAAGTCCGGACACCGAGAGCTGATTCAGCGGGACGTCGTCGAACGTTGATGTGTCCGTACCGGAATTCGCTGTGGCGGCATGGCCGGATGTCGCCGAGGTCCACGGCAGGGCCGCCAGGCTGAGCAGTAAGGCGGCCCCCAGAACGCGGGCTTTGCGGCGCCATGGAGAGGTTCGCGCCATCGCGAAAGGCATCGGAGCTCCTTGCGTTCGGGAGTGACGGAAGCGGGGGTGTGCCGAGGGAAGCTGGGCATCGGGCGTCGCGGGAGCGCGCGGCGGACTGATCTGCGTCGAGGCAGAGAGCAGCACTGCGAGTGCTTGTGACGCTCCCACGGGGCCTCCCAGAGGTGAGAAGCGGACCATCGGTTGATAGCAAGCAGCCGCTTAGTATGGAAGTGGGCATGCCAAGAAAGCTTGGACACGGGGAGAGCAGGAACGTCCTGTAGCCGTCACCTCTACGGCCGAGGACGACGCTGCCGGGCAGCTGTGCCACCACGGCCAAGCCCGCACCGTACGGAGCCAGGGCCTGGCGGATGGTCTCCAGGATCAGCGCGAGCGTCGCACCCTGGACCGGGGGGTCGGTGAGGGTGGCCGAGACAGCCGGCGGCGGCCTTGTACGAGCAGGACTCGCGCGAGCAGGTGGCGTAGATCGCCGAAGAACGACTGACGGCCCGCGCCGATCCACCACAGTGCCGCCGTGCAGCCGGGAAACGCCGCACATGCTCGCTCCGTCGTCACGAGGGCGGCGAGGAGGGAGCGGGTGTGTCGGCGTCGAGGGCCGCCGCGCGGAGGGCGGTTGCCACGCGGGTGACCGACTCGGCAGGCGGGTGGGGAAGGCGGGCCAGGAGTAGGCGTCGTTGTTCCTGGGGGCCGCCGCGAACGGGCAGGACGCGGACGCCCCGTGGCGTGGCGTAAGCGAGGATGGCGGGCACGGTCGTCAGTCCGCAGCCCGCGGCGACCAGTTGGAGCTTGGCGAGCCAGTCGCGGACGGTGTGGGCGATCTCGGGCCGCTCGTCCAGGCCCGGCCAGACGCCCATCAGCCGGTCCTCTCCCGAGGAGGAGCCCGCGATCCACCGCTGGCCGCGCAGGTCGGCCACGTCGACGAAGTCGCCGCGGGCCAACGGGTGGGTCGCGGGCACCGCCAGGCAGAGCGCGCGTTCGGTGAGCGTCTGCAGCGCGAGCGGGGGCGACTCGGCGTCCGGCGGCCGGAACGGCGGCCCCGACGCGAGCAGGGCCAGATCGAGGCTGCCGGCCCGTAGGGCACGCACCAGCGCCGGGGTGCTGCCTTCCCGGCCGACAACCTGCAGGCCGGGGTCCGTCCGGCGCAGGGAGGCGAGGGCTCGGGGCAACAGGACGGCGCCGGCGCTGGGGAACCAGCCCAGGCGGACCGTGCCGGCCTGCCCGGGCAGGCCGGACAGTTCGCGCGCGGTCGCGTCGATCTCGTCGAGCACGACCGTCGCGCGGCGCATGACGACGCGACCGGCCGCGGTGAGCCGCACGCCGTCGCGCCGCCGCTCCAGCAACTCCGCCCCCGCAGCCCGTTCGATCGCAGCGATCTGTCGGGACACCGCCGACTGGGTGTAGCCCAGCGACGTGGCGGCCGCGGTGAACGTTCCCTGTTCGGCAACGGCCCGGAAGACGCGCAGCGCGGTCAGTGACACATCCGTGAAGTCCATGACGTTTGCGCATACTAGCCGTGCCGAACTTTCGTTGGACTCATGGCCGCGGGTCTTTCTAGCGTGGTGGGCATGAACGCATCCCGTATCGCCCTCGTCACGGGCGCCAACCAAGGCCTCGGCCGCGCTCTCGTCGAAGGGCTGGCATCCCGGATGAACCCGGACGACCTGGTCCTGCTCACCGGCCGCAGCCGGCAGCGCGTGACAGACGCCGCGCGCGAGGTCGGCGGGCTGCCCGGTACCCGCGCCCGTGTCGAGGGCAGGGTCCTGGACGTCGCCGACACCGAGGCGATCGCCCGTCTTGCCGAGGACCTTCGCGCTCGGTGCGGAGGGGCCGACATCGTCATCTCCAACGCGGTGGCCCGGGTGCTGCCCGAGGAGTCACAGGCCGATCGGGCCGACGAGTTCATCGACGTCTCCAACACCGCCACGCACGCGATCCTGCGCTCCTTCGGCCCTGCCCTGCGTCCGGGTGGCCGGCTGCTCGTCGTGGCCAGCAGCCTGGGTACCCTCGGCCATCTCGACCCGCGGCTGCACCAGTGGTTCGACGGCGCCAGCCTGGAGCAGGTCGAGTACGCCGTGGAGTCGTGGCGCAGTGCCATCCACAGCGGGAGCGCGCAGGAGGCGGGCTGGCCGGTTTGGTTGAACGTGCCCTCGAAGGTGGCTCAGGTCGCCGCCGTCCGCGCGTTCTCCGCGGAACGCCGTGTACACGACCTCGCCAGTGGCACTCTGGTCGCCTCCGTGTGTCCCGGCATGGTCGACACCGCCACCTCGCGCCCGTGGTTCAGTGACTACAGCCAGGCGCAGTCGCCGGCCCAGGCCGCCGCGGCCGTGCTCGACCTGGTCTTCGCCGAACACGTCGATCCCGCCCTCTACGGCGAGTTGGTCCGCTTCGGCAAGGCCCTGCCCTGGCATGACGGCACACCTCCGGTGGAGCAGGACCGGATGCTGACGCCCTGAACGGCCAGGGCCGTCACGCACACCTCAGTACTCAGCAAGGCGTTCACTCATGAGTACCATCACCACCCCGTTCTGTTTCTCCAGCACGGCTACCGAGGTGGCGGAGGGGATCGGCCTCACCGGCCGCCGCGCCGTGGTCACCGGTGCCTCCTCCGGTCTCGGGACGGAGACGGCCCGCGCCGTGGCGGCCTCCGGTGCGAACGTCACCCTCGCAGTCCGGGACATGGCGGCGGGCGAACGTGTCGGCAAGCCGGCGGCCACGAGATGGCGTAGGCGAGCTGGAGTGCATGTGAACTACACCTGAGCAGGGATTCGGCGGCTGTCTTGGCAGTCACCGAGCGACCGGACCTCCCCATGTGACATCCGTCTTCGGGATTGATGATCGCGCCGACGACGACCCCCGTGCTTGTGGCCGCCCCCGAACTGAACACCGTTCTGATTTGCGCCTGAACCGCGCCCTGAACGTCATCGCCATGGTCCGCATGGTGCACCACCCCCAAACCCGCGCCTATGCCGACCGACGGCGCACCGAAGGCAAGACGGACCGCGAGATCCGCCGCTGTCTCAAGCGATACCTCGCCCGACGCTTCTATCGCCACCTCAACAGCGCCGCTACGGCGATGCGGGTTGACGGGATATAGAAGCTTCATCAGGCAGCGAGAGGCGCCCTCGACCGCGCCGGTGGCGATCGGCCACCCCCCGTTGAGCGCGGTGTCGTAGTGGAGCTCATCGAGGTGGCCGGTCAGGTAGCGGTGGCAGGCCGTCGACGGCCTCGCGCCGGGCGGCTGACAGGTGGGTGGCGGGTAGGCCCGACCCGGGGCCTGGGGGTCTCTCCAGCCGAGGAGTCCAGGTCGTCCCAGGGGCGCTAGGCGGGGTCCTGGGGGACGGACAGGCGCTTGGCCTCGCCCTTGGTGCAGTTCGCGAAGGCGGTGCGGATCTCCCGCTCGGGTAGTGGTCTCATGGGCGGAAGCTCATTTGCCTAAAAGTTTTAGGCAAATACTTAATGCATGTCGTTGTATGGAAGGAAGGTCATGGTTAGGGCGGGACTGACCCTGGAGCGGCTGACCCTGGCGGGGGCGGAACTGGACGACGGTTTCGATCAGGCGACCGTCTCGGCGCTCGCCCGGCGGTTCGACGTCGAGGTCGCGAGTCTGTACTCGCACGTGAAGAACTCCCGGGAGCTCAAGACCAGGACCGCCCCGCTCGCGCTGGAGGAACTCGCCGACCGGGCCGCCGATGCCCTGGCCGGGCGGGCCGGCAAGGACACCCTGGCGGCCTTCGCGGATGTCTACCGCGATTACGCCCGGGAGCACGCTGGTCACTACGCCGCCGCCCGCCTCCGGCTCGATCCCGAGACGGCGGCAGCCAGCGCCGGGGCGCGGCACGCACAGATGGCGCGGGCGATCCTGCGCGGCCACGACCTGACAGAGCCGGACCAGACGCACGCGGTCCGGATGCTGGGCAGCGTCTTCCACGGCTACGTCAGCCTGGAACTGGCCGGAGGCTTCGAGTGCAGCGCGCGCCCCCGACGCGCAGGAGTCCTGAGCCCGGATCGTGGACTCCCTCGACGCTCCACTGCGTAACCGGACCACACCCGACCAGCCGTCCGGCGTTGGAGACGGACCGCCGCGCCGGGCACCGGCGCATCTGAAACATTCCGGAAATCTTGATCAACAGGTTGAGACAATGAACACTGAGCACGACATGATCACCACACCTGTCACCGCGGACATCCTGCGCGGTTTCCTCGATGTGGAAGCGACCGCGCACGGTCTGCTGCCGCATCGACTGCCCGCCCGGGCGCGCCGCCAGATCCCTGATGACCAACTGGCCATGGCCGAAGCCCAGCCCTCCGGCGTGCGGTTGGTCTTCCGCACCCGGGCCACCACGATCGAACTGGACACGCTGCCCACCAAGCGTGTCTACCGAGGTTTCCCGGCCCCCGCCGACGGCGTGTACGACCTGCTGGTCGATGGCCGTCTCGCAGCCCAGGCCACGGTGGTCGGCGGCAACGTACGCACGATCACCGACATGGTCACCCAGTCCTCCGAACTGTCGGAGGGGCCTGTCGGCGCCGCCCGGTTCACCGATCTGCCGACGGGTGACAAGGACATCGAGATCTGGCTCCCGCATACGGAGATCACCGAGCTGATCGCCCTGCGCACCAACGCCCCCGTGGAGCAGAGGCGGGACAGCGGGCGCAGGGTGTGGCTGCACCACGGCAGTTCCGTCAGCCACGGCTCCAACGCGACGCATCCGACCGCCATCTGGCCGGCCATGGCAGCCGCCCAGGGCGGCGTGGAACTCGTCAACATGGGATTCGGCGGCAGCGCGCTGTTGGACCCGTTCACCGCGCGCGCGATGCGGGACGCACCCGCGGACCTGATCAGCGTCAAGGTCGGCATCAACGTCGTCAACACGGACGTGATGCGCCTGCGTGCCTTCACCCCTGCGGTCCACGGCTTCCTCGACACCATCCGCGAGGGACACCCGGCCTCACCCCTGTTGGTCGTGTCTCCCATCCTGTGCCCGGTCCAGGAGGACACCCCAGGCCCCCTCGCACCCGACTTCGACGGCGGCACCTTGCGGTTCAAGGCCACGGGCGATCCGGCCGAACGCGCCGCCGGGCGCCTGACGCTCAACGTCATCCGCGACGAACTCGCTCGTATCGTTGAAAAGCGGGCGACGGACGACCCGAACCTGCACTACCTCGACGGCCGTGACCTCTACGGCGAGAGGGACTATGCCGAATTCCCGCTGCCCGACGAGGTCCACCCTGATCCGGCAGGACACCGCCGCATCGGCGAGAACTTCGGGCGGCTCGCGTTTGGCGACGGCGGCCCCTTCGGGCCCAAGACCGGCTGACCAGAGGACGGTCACGCAGGCCGCGATCGCTAACTGGTCGCGCTGTAAGCGGAGTTCACATTAGTGATGCGTCCTCACGCCGACTAGCGCGTATCAGCCGTGGCCGTCGTCGGACCCGGCGAAGCACGAGTCCGACCACGGCGCGTGCTTGCCAGTAGTGGCGGACGAGGTCGGGGAACTCCTGGCGGAGCCTGCGTGAGGACACGCCTTTGAGCGAAGCCACCAGCTTCGAGATGGCGACTATCGGCGGAAATTGACGAGCAGGTGGACGTGGTTGGCCTCGCCGTTGAACTCCGTCAGCTCGGCCTCGAAGTCCTGACGCTTCGCGTGGTCTCCTCACAGCGCGTCAGATTCCAGTCGGCGAAGCCGGAATGCCGGTACTTGTTCACGAAATTCAAGTGAACATGCTTACGGAAGACACAGTGACGGCCTGTACACCGGCCCGGCCGAGATGTTGGCGCAGACCACGCCCGAGATCGGCACCGACCTCGGCCTGGGGCACTTCGCGGTGCTGTCGGACGGGACGAAGATCGACTCTCCCCGCTTCCTGCGCCGGGCGGAGAAGCGGCTGAAGAAGCAACAGCCGGCCCTGTCCCGCAAGGAGAAGGGCTCCAGGAACCGGGACAAGGCAAGGCCCCGCGGCGCACGGGCACACGCTCGCGTCGCGGACGCGCGTCGCGAGTTCCAACACCAGCTCTCCGCGAGGCTGATCCGCGAGAACCAAGCGGTCGCAGTGGAGGACCTGGCGGTGAAGGGACTCGCGCGCACGCGCCTGGCCAAGTCCGTCCACGACACCGGATGGTCGGCGTTCGTGAGCATGCTGGAGTACAAGGCCGCCCGGTATCGGCGCACCTTCATCCGGATCGGCCGGTTCGAGCCCACAAGCCAGGTGTGCTCGGCATGCGGCGTGAAGGACGGCCCGAAGCCCCTGCACGTCCGCACGTGGACCTGTGAGGCGCGCGGGGCGCTCCTGGACCGGGACATCAACGCGGCGGTCAACGTCGCCAAGCCGGCGGGACTGGCTGCGTCAGCCCGTGAAGCGCAGGTAAGACCGGAACTCGTCCCGGCACAGTGCGGCGAAGCGGGAACCCACCCGAAACCGCAGCCGACAACAGCGCGGTAGGTGGGACTCGCCGTCCTTCAGAGCGGCGAGGATGTCAATGCAGTTGGACTGACGCCGACTACCGGCGATTGCTGCTCGTGCAGTGTCTCGCGCACGCACGCCAGGTCGAGGACCTGCTGCCACCCGGAACCTCCGGCCTGCAGGCTGGTGTTGTGCACGGCCGGACAAGCCGTCATGCAGGTCAACTCCGGAGGGCCATCGGCCAAGCGCCGCTGGACGGCCGGGCGGCTGGAACTCATGGTGCCAGGCCGGTCGACAGTGCGCAGCTACGCGGCGACATCGGCCCTGTCCACCGTCCAGGTGCACATCCCGCAGGCCGTCATCAGGCAGACGGCCGCTAACTGGGCAGACGCGAGCCGGACTTCGAAGCGATGTCCGCTGGACTGGGGAAGGCCGACCCGGTCGTCGAACACCTCCTGCGCTCGCTGCCGGCCCAACGGGAGGCGGGTGACATATATGCCGAGTCGGCTGCGGCGTTCCCCGCGGACCACCTGTTGTCCCAAGGCCGGGAACCCAGGCGTTGCGGGCAGTGAGCATGCTGACGTCCGCAAAGGCGCTGCATCATGCAGGACCGCCTGGCTGAGCCGCTCACCCTAGTCGCGCAGCCGGTCGTTCGCGGCCAGCTTCGCTGTCTTCGGGCCCCTGGCCACGAGGTCGGCCTTCCACTGCGCGACCGAAGCCCGGTAGTCCAGTCGGCCACCACGGGTCGCGGCGTTGCGCCGCAGCTCCCGGGATACCGTCGATGGATCACGGCCGAGACGCCGTGCGGTCTCCCGGACTCCGATGCCCTGCGCTTTGAGGATCGCGATCTCTTCACGCTCGTGAAAGGACAGGTACCGGCCGGATTGCGGAGCAAGATCCATTGGTGGCATGCCGCCACCGTGACGGAACCATCTGCAACCCGCCGCCTGGGACACGCCAACCGCGGCTGCCGCCTCCTCGGCGAGCAACCCCTTCGCGATTTCCCGCCAGAACTGACGTTCGACTTCCCGTCGAAGCGCCGGCGCACCCGGGGACTTCATCGGCGACCGTCCGGTCAACGCCGCCATCCACCCTGCTGGCCTGCCCATCAACACCTCCGAGGACGAGGTGTTGCAACGACCGATTGAATCCGCCCTGGACCCCGTGGTCCGAGTGGATGGTCGTGCCGCCCGGCTGCGGACGGCGGTTGCCGATGGCCATGCTCAGCGCGTTGGTGGTCAGGGCGGCGGTGGGCGAGGCGTCGATGGACCAGCCCACCACCCTACGGGAGAAGGTGTCGAGGACCACCGCGCAGTACTCCTTGTGTTCCATCGTGGGGTGTTCAAGTGATGTCGGTGACCCACAACTGGTCGCGGGCGTGCCGGTTGAAGTTCCGTTCCACCAGATCCGTGGCCGAGGGCGCTTGCCGTATGCGGCGGGGCGACGGCTGCCGGGCAGGCCCTGCAGACCGGCTCGTTGCATCAGCAGTTCTACGGTGCCGTGGCCGACGCGGATACCTGATCCGAGGTCGAGTTCGGCATGGATGCGACGGAAGCCATAGGTGCCGCGGGATGCGGTGTGGATGCCGACGATGGCCTCGGTCAGCCAGGCGTGCCGCACCGTACGGGCCGAGGGTGGCCAGTCGCGCCAGGCGTAGTAGCCCGACTCCGCCACGTGCAGTGCTCGGCAGGCCCGCTGCACCGATCGCCCCTCGCCGGCCATCACTCGGATGGCCGCGAACCGCCTTTTGGGGAGGTGGTCTCTCCGAGTAGTTCGGATGCCCGCCGGTGGACGGCCAGCTCGGCCTCGAGCTCTGCGATCCGCTTGCGTGCTGCGGTCAGTTCGGACTGCTCATGGCTTGGGACACCGGGCATCTGCCCGGTGTCGATCAGATACTGCCGGCGCCAGACATAGATGGTCTGCTCGCTGATCCGGAGGAGCGTGGCTACCTCGGCGATCTTCCGGCCGGAGGCGACCAGATCGAGGACACGGCGGCGGAACTCGGGCGGATAGCTGCGGGGCATGACGGCCTCCGGAGGCCGATGGGTAGTCAATTCTCCAGCAACCCGGCCCCATTGAACCCGAGGCATACCAGCGGTCTCCGCTCCCGCGCACACTGCTTCGCACTCCTGGATAAGGTGTCCCCGTACTGGTCTGATCCATTCACCGGCTCCATGGAGTTGCTATGACGACCGCCTCACAGCCGTCCGTGCCGATAGACACTGGCAAAGCGCATCCTGCGCGGGTCTACGACTGGCTGCTCGGCGGCAAGGACAACTATCCGGTCGATGAGGCGGTAGGCGAGCAGTTGCCGCCTGAGGCGAAGGCCGCGGCCCGGCAGAACCGGCAGTTCATGCACCGGGCCGCTGCCTGGCTCGCCGAGCAGGGTGTCGACCAGTTCCTGGACATCGGCACGGGGATTCCGACCGCGCCCAATCTGCACCAGATCGTTCAGGACATTCTGCCGACGGCGAAGGTCGTATACACCGACAACGACCCCATCGTGCTCCGCCACGCCGAGGCGTTGCTGGTCAGCCGTCCCGAGGGAGTGACCGACTACATCCAGGCCGACGTACGGCAGCCGGAAGGCATTGTCCAGCACGCCCGGCGGATCCTGGATTTCGACCGCCCGATCGCGCTGTCGCTGATAGCGCTGATGCACTTCATCCCCGATGAGCGGATCGCCCACGGCATCGTCCGGGATCTGGTGGCCGAGCTGTCTCCGGGAAGCTATCTGGTGCTGTCACACGCGGCATCCGATCTGTATCCGGAACTTGCCGCCCAGGTCACCGCAGAGTACGCCAAGGGCGGCATTCAGCTCGGATTCCGTGCGCGCGCCGAGGTGGAGCAGTTCTTCGACGGTTTGGAACTCGTGGCTCCCGGCCTGGTGACGGCTACGGAGTGGGTCCCGTCCGCTTCGGGTTCCGTGCCAGAAGGGAGCGGTATCTACGCGGGGGTTGCCCGCGTCCTCTGAACGTATGGCACCGGGGTAACGGCGGGGCTGCGATGCGGCCCGGCCGACCAGCCCGCGTCGCCGCCGCCCACCCTTCGCAATGTCTGGGTGGACGGTGGCCACCGCCAGGAACTCGTCGAGCACACCGGCCGGCTCGGCATCGACCCGGAAGTCGTCGGACGCAGCCTCGGGACCAGGGGATTCACTGCCCAAGCGCTGGGCCGTGGAGCGAAACGGCGGTGGCTGGTCCTTCATCGGCGTCTCACACGCGACCACGAGATGTTGGCCGCCCGATCCGAAGCCGTGGTTCACCTTGTCATGATCGAGCTGACGGTCGCGTCTCATCCGCGAGGCGACTGTTCCGCCGCTGTCCCGCCGGCTGGCCTCCGGGCGGCCTCGAGCGCTCAGTGGATGCTGGGCTGGGAACTCGACACATTTCTCCGGCACCACGGCATCGCCCGAGTGACGGCCAAGGCCGTGATCGATGAGGGACGTCAGTTTGGTTCGACAGAGCAAGTCCACGGACTATCGAAGGCGCCATGGTATGGGCCTTCGCGCGGCGCGATGGCTCCGCTGTTGGGGGAGTGCTCTCAAGGAGACATGCCCTGGGTCTCACTGCCGCGCCCACTCGCGGGGACTACTTCGGCGGCAGCAGGGCTGCCTGCCAGTGCCAGGTGCCTTCACCTCCGTCTGGCGTACCTGGTCCGTCGCCGGCATTGAACGTGGGGGCGTCCACTTCACGGCCAGGGTCGGCTCGCGGCACCGTCACGGTGATCTTGAACGCTGGGTGGTACTTGCCGGTGGCGTCCGTATATGCGTTGTATGAGTATGTGATGCGGTAACCGTGCGGAACGCTGTCCTGATTGAGTACGACCGCCGCGAAGCTCTTGCCGTCAGGTGTCTGCATCGGCGCCGCGACGTCGGAATTCGGGTCGTCTGTCGGGGTTGGGCTCGGGGCGTCCCCCGTAGGTAGTCCGACGGAAGAGTTGTCGGTAGGGGTGTCCGTTGGGGGCGAAGGGTGCTGCGAAGTCTGCGAGGTCAGTGCCTCGGCAAGGGCGCCTGTAGGTGAGGGCTCGGGTGTAACGCCTGCGAGGCCAGGGTCCAGGTCGCGGCGGGTCGCCTTGGAGACATGGCAGGTAGGCGCGTCGGGCTCGGGGGCATTGGCTATCATCCCGACGCTGGAAAAAGTCGAGTGCCCCGGTGCCACGTAGTACAGGGCAGTTCCCGCGTTGTGGGACGTCCCGAGTGTGTCGCCGGAACAGGTGAGTCCGATCGTGTATGCCTGAGTATGGTTCTTCCGGTTATGCACGGTGAGTGCGCAACGGAAGAACTGTGTGGAGACACCACCGATTTCCGAACGTTCATCGTTCACGCATGGGCCCGCACTAACATCTGACCCAGCGGCATGGTCAATTGGAGCCGCCGAACCGCTGCAGCCGGCAAGTGCCATGAGGGACAAAGTCGTGGTCACACGCCAAGCAACACGCATCTGAAAGTTCATCCTATCGATCCGCACCCAGGGCCGGAGCAGCCTATCGGCTGGTACCAGGGGGACCCCGGCCCGGAGCCCGGAAGGCAAAGCGCGCCATTGGCATCGGGTCCACGAACGCGTTGTCTGCACGCCCGAGCCCCTCGTGGCCGTGTCCGCCCAGAGCAAGGCGTTTACTTCCGTGGGCGAGGCCAGCGCCCTGGCCATGGCGGCGCCGGAGAAAGACGTGTCCACCCCCTGCTCCGTGGCGGGCGAGCCGCCCACACGGTCACCAAGACCCGCGTCGACGCCTTGAGCACCACCGCGCCGGCTGCGTTCCTGCGGGAACAAGGCATCGGCTCACACCGCGGCGGCCCCTTTCTCCTGCTGCTGGGCCTTCACCAGAGTGGTGAGCGGGGAGCGTCGTTCTTTCCCGAAGTTGCGCAGTTGCTCCCAGTTGACCTCGGGGCGTGGGCCGGGCAGGGCGTTGACGGACGCCGTGGTGAACTTCGGGACGTCGACCGCCCCGGCTTGTGAAGTGCCGTGCCACACCTCGCGTCACAAGGCTGAGGAGAAGAAACGGCTGCGCGAGCAGCGTAAACGGCTCCGCGCAGCCGGGCGCCGCCACTTCGCCGCAGGAAGCCCCGCCGGCCGCCGTGCCCGGCATTACCGCATCGGCAATGCGGCAGCGTTCCGGCGCGCACTTCACGATCGTGCGGCGCGCCGGGTGCATACCGGCCGGTGCGGGTGCGCATCGAGGGCCTGGCCGGCATCAGCGGCCCAGTGCCGACGAACTCTGCGGCGGCTTCGGCGTCAGGTCACCGCCGTCAACCACTCCCGGGCAGTGGAGACTTGCGGCATGCGTGACGGACAGAAGCGGTCACGAAGAGCGAGGACCCGGTCCGCTCGGCACAGGCACAGGCACAGGCTCGTGTAGCGAACTGTGGGAATTTCGAGGTTGACCTTGACCTAAGGTCAGGCCTCACGCTGAACGTATGACGAACTCGAACTCGGACCTGATTCCCAACTCCCCCTGGACCGGCATGGTGTCGGTGGAGGACACGGCACTGGCCGTCACCGACACTCGTGGTCCCGGTCAGCCCGTGGTCTACCTCAACGGCTCCTACGCCACACAGAAGAACTGGCGGCACGTCACCGTCGAACTGGGAAACCAGTATCGGCACATCACCTACGACGAGCGGGCCCGCGGGCGGTCGAAGCAGTCGGCGGACTACTCCTTCGACGCCTGCATCCGCGATATCGACGCCGTTCTTGATGCGACCGGGGCGGAGCGGCCGTTGCTGGTGGGATGGTCCTACGGTGCGGCGCTGGCGCTGCACTGGTCCACCCGGAACCCGGACCGCGTCGCTGGTGTGGTCATGGTCGACGGCGGCTACCCGTGGGACTACCTCGCCACCGTCGAGGGAGGTCCAGAGGCCGGCCGGGAGGAGATCCGGAAGATGTTCCGGCGCTTCGGTTGGATGATGCCGTTCGTCCGCCCGCTGGGCATGGCCGCGAGGATGAGCGCCTCCCAGCATGCCGAGGTCAACATAGAGCTGAACGAGATCGTCGCCGCCAGCGACCCGGTCTTCGACCTCGTGACCTTCCCGATGCGGTTTCTCGTCGCCTCGGGTGCCAGCCTCGGTGGCACCGCGGAAGGTTTGGCGGCGATGCGTGCCACGCTGGACCCGATCCTCGCCCGGAACCCCAACGTGAAGGTGAGCGCGACGGTCGGAAGCAAGCACACGACCATCGTGCGCAAGGACTTCCGGGCCATCGCCACGGCCGTTCGAGAAGTTGCCGACGCGGCGCACACCGGGGTCAACTGACGCTATGACAGACGGAATCACCATCGGCCAAGCCGCAGCCTTCGCCGGCGTCACGGTGAAGACCATCCGGCATTACCACCAGAACGGCCTGATCGACGAACCCCACCGCGACAGCTCCGGCTACCGACGCTACGGAACGGCCGACCTGCTGCGGCTGGTCCAGGTCCGGACACTGGCCGGCGCAGGTGTACCGCTGGCCGGGATCGGCACCATACTCGATGCCGATCCCGATCAGTTCGCGGCCGCGCTCGTCGATGTCGAGGAGAGCCTCACCAGCCGGATCGACGAGCTGATCGCGCGGCGCGAGACGCTGCGCCAATTCGCCCACGGCGACCGGGTTCTGCTGCCCGACCGTGCTCTCGCGCTGCTGGATCGGATGCTTGCGCTCGGATTCACCGCGGACGACGTGACGACGGCACGAGAGGCCCTGATCCTGGTCAGGGCCCTGATGCCGGAGGGCTTCGACGAGTACCTCTCCCAGATCGAGAACGGCCTCGATGATCCTCGGCACGTCGCCCTGATCAAGCTCACCTGGAGCGCCGGGAACTGGGACCCCGACGACCCCCGGATCGAGGAACTCGCCGAGGAGGTGGCGGCCCACTTCCTCGCCGACCCCTCACTGCTGCCTACGCTGAGCGGCCTCCAGAACCGCGACGACGGCGCGACCCGCTACGAACTGCTCACTCACCACGGAGAAGACGAGCGGCCTGGCTGGACCCGACTGACCCTGTTGATCCAGGCGAAAATGCGAGACGCGCGGGTTCGCGGAATCGTGGATGCCTGAAGACAGCAACCCGCGCCAGGCGGCCGTTGGACATGGCAGGCAACCGGGTCAGCGTGATGGTGTGCTGCGTCCCCTGCGCGACCCGGATGTGCCGGTGGTTGATGAGGACGGCGGCGGGCAGGACTGGCCGTCGGGAGCCGACCAAGGCCTTGAGCCGCTTGGCGGCGGTCGTGCGCTTCCGGGAGCGCACGGCTCGTTGCGGGTGCCTTTGACCGCCTTGGCGATCTCGGCGTCGAACCGTTCCTTGCCGAGCGCGCGGCCGAGTCCGCCGCTCCGTGCGCGACGGTTTCAGCTACGGGCCTGAGGGTGGCGTTCCGCCTCGGCATCGCTGTTCCCCGTACTCGTCAGGATCGCGCTCGTGACAACATCGAAGAGGTGATCGGCGCGTGGCGCGAGCGAGGGTTGATCACCGAGCCACGCGAGTGACCCGGCCAGCGCAAACAGGTCGGTGCCGTCGATGTCGCTTCGTGCCGTGCCCTCAGCCTGAGCGCGGGCAAGGAGTCGCGTGCCGGACGCGCGCATCGTGACGCAGGAAGCGTGAAGTGCGGACTGGGTGTCCTCGATGGCCGTCATCATCGACGTGACGACGCCGCGATAGTCGCGGGCACAGGCGACGAAGTCGCGTAGCCACGACACCAGCGCGTCTTCGGGCGAGCTCGACGTTTCGAGCTCGGCTGCCTTTGTCGTCAGCTCGTCGAAGCTCGTGCGGAGCAGGGCGTCGAGCAGCGCCTCGCGTGTCGGGAAGTGACGGAGCAGAGTGGCGAGCCCGACGTCGGCCCTGCGTGCGATGTCGCGCAGCGATGCGTCGACGCCTTGCTCGGTGATGACGGCGCCCGCGACTGCGAGTAGGTGGTCGTGGTTCTTTCTGGCGTCGGCCCGCATCTGTCCCTCTTGACTATCCGGATCGGTGGTCCATATATTCGGATCAGTGGTCCGGATATTCGGATCACTGATCCGAAAGTCTATCCCGCGGCGCGGGCAGGGGAAAATGATGCCGACACACACGATGAGGGCGATCCGGGTCCATGAGCACGGCGGCCCTGAGGTGCTGCGCTACGACGAGGTGCCGATTCCCGAGCCAGGGCCGGGTGAGGTGCTCGTTCGCGTTCACGCGGTAGGCATCAATCCTCCGGACTGGTACCTGCGCGACGGGCTGAGCAACATACCTCCGGAGACGAGGCCGAAGTTCGACTTGCCCGTGATTCCGGGGACCGACGTGTCGGGCGTCGTCGAGGCCGTCGCCGCGGATGTGGACGACCTCTCCGTCGGCGATGAAGTCTTCGGTCTCCTTCGCTTCCCCAGCTTCGACGGCAGTGCATACGCCGAATACGTGGTGGCGCCCGCGTCGGACCTCGCACGCAAGCCGGCCGGCATCGATCACGTGCACGCCGCCGGGGCGCCCATGGCCGGGCTTACGGCATGGCAGTTCCTGATCGAGCTCGGACACGATCACCCCTCGCCCTTCCAGGCGGCACAGCATCGTCCGATGGCACTCGACGCCGACACGACGGTGCTCATCAACGGCGCCGCGGGCGGCGTGGGGCACTTCGCACTACAGCTGGCGAAATGGAAGGGCGCACATGTCATCGCGGTGGCATCGGGCGCGCATGAATCGTTCCTGCGCGAGCTCGGCGCCGACCAGTTCATCGACTACACCAAGAGTCGTCCTGAGGAGCTCGTGAACGACGTCGACCTTGTTCTCGACACAGTCGGCGGCCGCGACAGCGGTCGCTTCCTGCGCACGCTCAAGCGCGGCGGCGCCCTGTTCCCCGTGTTCTTCGGCGAATACGACGACGAAGAGACCGCGAAGCTGGGCGTCACGGTCTCAGGCACCCAGGTCCGCTCGAACGGCGCGCAGCTCGCCGAACTGGGACGCCTGCTCGACGCGGGCACGGTTCGAGTCGTGATCGACAGTACGTTCCCGCTCGCGGATGCCCGAGCGGCGCACGAACGCGCCGCCCGAGGGCATATCCAAGGCAAGATCGTGCTCACGGTCGCTTAGGAACGAGGCGCTTCACAGGCACGTCCGGCGCTCGTTCTCAGGCGCTCGTGGCCGCCGAGACCCCGAGGGGGAGACCTTCGGGCGCGCCTCCCGGCCAGGCGGCCGCGATGCTCGTAGCGCCGAAGCGAGGGGCCGGTTCAGTCGGTGCGTACCGACCACGCTGCGCACGCTCACGGTGCGCACCACGATGCTGCGGCAGTGGTCTTCACCCGGTCCACCACACGCGGTGCGCTCACGGGCCGTTGCGTACATCGGATGCCGTGCACGCACTGCACGCCCCTTGACCACGTTCGCCACCGCCCCGGAGGAAAGGTCTCCCCCTCCCGACCTCACCGCGCACCATCACCGTGTGCGGGAATGATGGGGGAGTGCGGCGGCACATCGCGCACCGCCAGCCGGACGTCGGCCCCCACCATCCGCCCACGAGACAGGTCCCGGCACAGTAGGCCACCAACCAAGGCAGCCCCGCGGGCATGGCCGATGCGGATGCCCGCGCCAGGGTGTCGGGGTCGAGAGGCGCCGCGGTCAGCGCAGGAGGGGGAGGAAGATCGTGTCGACGATCTCCTCGAGAACGTGGTCGGGCACGGGGGCGAAGGTCGTGAGGATCTCGTGGCGCAGCAGGTCGTAGGGGAGGGACTTGATGCGTTCGCTGAGGTGTTCCGGTGTGATCTCGCCGCGGTCGACGGCGCGGTCGAAGAGCACGTCCGCGGATTTCTCGTGTCCTGCGGCGAGGAGGTCGCCGGGACTGGTGCCTGTCTCCTGGTGGTAGCCGGCCAGGTGCACGCTCATGAGGGTGATGGCCTCGACGCGGGTGGCGTTGATCGTCCGCATGAGGGTGAGGACGTCCTCGCGCAGGCTCCCGGTGTCGGGGGTGTCGACCCGGTTCTGCTGCAGGACATGAGTGATGGTCGCCCTGACGAGCTCGTCGCGGTCGGGCCAGCGGCGGTAGAGCACGGGAGGGCTGGTGCCGGCGCGCTTGACGACGGCGTCCATGGTGAACCTGGCGTAGCCGTTGGCCGTGAGTTCTTCCCAGGCCGCATCGAGGAGCGCTTTCTCCAGTGCCGCTCCGCGGCGCCGCTCAGGCATCCATGCCCTCCTTGGATAGACTTTCCTATCTTATTTCGGCGCCCTACTCTGACGCCCGCAAGATAGGACTCTATATCTTAGGGCGGTTCTTCATGAGCACTCCACCCGGGACCCGGACCGTGTCTGCGGCGCCGGACTCCGACCGCGTCGATCCTGCCGTGTGGCGCCTGGCGTTCACCGTCATCGTCGGTGCCCTCGCCGTCGTCTTCGACACCACCATCGTCACCGTCGCCCTCGACGAGCTGGCCAGGGAACTGCACGCCCCGCTGTCCACGATCCAGTGGGTGAGCACCGGCTACCTGCTGGCTGTGTTCGTCACCATCCCTCTCGCCGGATGGGCCCAGTCCCGGCTCGGCGGCAAACGCCTGTGGATCGCCTCGCTGGGCATGTTCCTGCTCGGCTCGATCCTGAGCGCACTGGCGTGGAACGCGACCAGTCTCATCGTCGTCCGTGTCGTCCAGGGCATCGGCGGCGGCATCATGATGCCGCTCATGGCCACCCTCGTCATCCAGGCCGCCAAGGGCCGCAACATCGGCAAGGTCATGGCCACCGTCACCCTGCCCACCGCACTCGGCCCCATCCTCGGCCCGGTCCTGGGCGGCGTCATCCTGAGCCTGGCCGACTGGCGCTGGATCTTCTTCGTCAACATCCCCTTCTGCCTCGTCGGCGGCTGGCTGGCCTGGCGCAACCTGCCCGACGACCGTCCCGCACCCACCCCTCCCCGTGCTCGCTTGGACTTCGTCGGCCTGCTCCTGCTCTCCCCGGGGGTCGCCGCCGTCATCTACGGCCTGTCCAGGGTCGCAGGCAGCGCGGGCTTCACCAGCGCCGAGGTGCTCGTGCCGCTCATCGGCGGACTCGCCCTGGTCGTCGGCTTCACCGCCTGGGCACCGCGGCGCGCCGACGCGCTGGTCGACCTTCGGCTCCTCCGCCACCGCGCGCTGGCCTCCTCCTCCGCCCTGGTCTTCCTGGCAGGCGTCACCCTGTACGGATCGATGCTGCTGCTGCCGCTGTACTGGCAGCAGGTCCGCGGCGAGGACGCGCTCGGCGCCGGACTGCTCCTCATCCCGCAGGGCGTCGGCGCCCTTATCGCGCGCACCCGGGCCGGCGACTACACCGACCGCATCGACTCCCGCTGGGTCGCCCTCGCCGCATTCGCCCTTGTCACCGCAGCCACCGTGCCGTTCGCCTTCGCCACCGCCGACACCAGCAAGGTGCTGCTCACGGCCGCACTGCTCGTGCGCGGCATCGGCATGGGCGCCGCCATGGTCTCGCTCACCGGCGCCGCCTACATCGGCCTGGAGCATTCGGGGATTCCCGACGCCAGCATCATCACCCGTGTCGCCCAGCAGATCGGCGGTTCGGTGGGCACCGCAGTGCTCGCCGTCATCCTCCAGCACACAGCCGGCGGCTCCCGCACAGTGGACGCTTTGGCCGATGGCTTCGGCGACGCCTTCTGGTGGTCGATCGCCTTCACCGCCGTAGCCGTACCGCTCTGCCTGCTCCTGCCCGGCCGCCGCAAGCCACTGGCCCCGGCCGACCGAACCGAAGCCGAAGGCACTGTCTAGGCCCAGCACGCGAGCCTGCCGGCGTGCCCGAACGAGGACGAAGACCGGGCGGAAGAACGCTCGCAAGGAGCAACCGGCGCCAATGGCTGGCTGATGACGGTCAGTCCTGCCCTCCGTCGTCGTCCTCGTGGACCCGGGCAGGGCAGTGGCTGCCGTGCTGACGATCCCCTCCACCGGTGGCGACCCGCGAATCCCGGGCCGCGACTGAAGGCATTCCGCAACTTCTGATAGCCCGACTCACCAGCACGCCCGACCGCGCCCCCGACCATGCCTTGGCCCGAGCACCCCGGAACGCGGCGACGGGCTGGGGGATTGAGGAGTTCCGCGCCTCTTCAGACACGCCGCCGAGCTCAACGCCGACCTGCTCAGGCTCTTCGCCGAGTCGCCGGTACCTGTGAGAGAAGGCATGCTCACATAGACGGACAGCGTGCCGGGATGCCTCAGTCCGCTACACGTGGAGCGCATTCGGGGGCAAGGGCGTAGATGACCGCCGGGCCAGCACGAAAGGACGCACATCGACATGGCGAGTGCAGCACTCAAGAAGGTCCTCATCACCGGAGCGGGCACCGGCTTCGGACATGAAGCCGCGATGCGCTTGGCGGAAAAGGGCTTCGACGTGATCGCCGCGGTGGAGATCTACGCCCAGGTCCAGACGCTGAAGCGGCAGGCGGCCGAGCGAGAGGTGAACCTGCAGGTCGAAAAGCTCGATGTGACCAACGACGGTGATCGCCGCAAGGCCCTCAACTGGGGTGTGGAGATCCTCGTGAACAACGCAGGAGCCGGCGAAGGCGGCTCCACGGTCGACATTCCCGCACCGAACATCCGGCACCAGTTCGAGGTAAACGTCACCGGACCGCTGCTCCTCACGCAGGGGATCGCCAAGCAGATGGTCAAGCGTGGCGCCGGAAGAATCGTTTGGGTCTCATCCCGGGAGGGTCTGAACGTCAACCCCTTCACCGGCATCTACTCCGCTTCCAAGCATGCCATCGAGGCGATCGCTGAAACCATGGCCTACGAGCTGCAAGAGCACAACATCGAAGTCGCCACAGTCAACCCGGGGCCATTCCTGACCGGCTTCAACGACCGGATGTTCCAGACCTGGGAGAGCTGGGAGGACGACCCGTCTCAGCGGCTTTTTGACTACTCCAAGCTCGCCTTCCCCCGAGCGCAGTTCGATCCTGAAGCGGTCTATGCGACGTTGACGTCCGTCGCTGCCGGAGAGGTCGACAGTTTCCGCAATCTGGAGCCCAAGTCGATGATCGAAGAGACCAAGCGCCTCCAGCAGGCTCCTTGGGAGCGCAAGGTCACGGATGGCCTCGGGACCAGGCATCAGGCCATTCAGCACTCCTACGAGATGCAGCCTGAAACTCCCGTCGCCGGCTGACGACCGCCCGCCCGACCGACCGCAGTCCGGCCCGAGATGCGCTGGAGCCGCTCACAGCCGAGTTCACGTTATGCGCTGAGGAAGTGGACGCGATACGCCGAGGAAGTGGACGCACATGACCGTCTCTGGGATATCGAAATCAGGCAAGGGCGGACTGGCCCTCGGAGTGGCGGTGCTCTCCGCCCTGACCTTGGTGCCGGCTGACGCCGCAGACGACGTCGGCAGGGCGTCGGAGGGTCAGAAACCGACCGTGGTGCTCGTGCACGGAGCATTCGCCGACGGCTCCAGCTGGAACGCCGTGGTGCAGCGCCTGCAGCGGGACGGCTACCGGGTCATCGCCCCGCCCAACACGCTGCGCGGCATACCCCAGGACTCGACGTACCTCAACAGCCTCCTGAAGACCATAAAGGGGCCGATCGTTCTCGTCGGACACTCCTACGGCGGTGAGGTGATCTCGCAGGCCGCAGCCGGTGTCGACAACGTCACCGCACTGGTGTACGTCAACGCGATCATGCCGGACAAGGGGGAGTCGTTCGCCAGCCTCTCGGGCAAGTTCCCGGCCGCCCCGATCGCCCAGGCTTTCAAGCAGGTGCCGTTCCGCAACGGCGACGGCACGACGGGCACCGACGTGTACATTGAGCCCACCAAGCTCCACGCGACCTTCGCCCAGGACCTCTCACAGCAACAAGCGTCCGTCATGGCATCGACACAGCGCCCGATCGCGCAGTCGGCGTTGACCGACAAGCTCACCGAGGCGGCCTGGCGGGACAAGCCGGTCTACGTGCTCGTCGGTAAGCAGGACCGGGCCATAGACCCGAGCCTCGAGCGGTACGAGGCCAAGCGCGCGCACGCGCGCAAGACGGTGGAGATCAACTCCTCGCACGTGTCCCTGGTCTCCCACCCCCAGGCGGTCACGGATCTCATCGTCAGCGCGGCCCGCGACTCCGGTCACCGGTAGGTGAACGGACAGCACCCGAGCAGCGCACGGCCTCTCGCCGAGGTACTGCAAAAGAGGGGAGCCTAAGACTGACGACTCATCAGGAATGCGTCAGCCGCTGTCTGCTCCTTTCGCACCGATCCAGACACGCCGGCGGACGAACCCCGGCGTTCCCGACCTGAAGGTGGTCCTCGAGCGGAGTCGACGGCGGCGAGCGCTGCGGCATCGGAACCCGCCCAGAGAGTCGATGGCCGCCCTGGCCGGGAGTCGCAGTCTGTCACCAGACATCGCGCGAAATGCGATGGGCGGGCCATTCCCCGGACTCGCCACCTCCTCAGTTCGCAGGAAACAGACTGTGTCTCCACTGTGTAATTCCTGTGTTCCGCGGGTTAGTGGGGCAGGTAATGATCTGTACTGCGCAGATTGAAATCTCACCCAGGCCAGTCAAAGGATTTCCCTGAGTCTCACAAGAATTTCCTTGAAATCGGGCCTCTTTGGCGTGGCGAGCTCGTCTGGTATCGAAGACTGCTGGGCATGGCAACAACTGTCCTCGACCTGTCCGCCCGCCCTACCAGTGCCGATCGTCGCGCGCCCTGGAGATCGCCGGTGGACCAACCCGTGTACGCGCGCCCCGCGCTCCTGGTCATCACCGTACTCGCGGCCGTGCTCTACACCTGGGGGATCGAGCACAGCCAGTACCACACGTTCTACGCGAACGCCGCTCGCAGCATGACGGAGAGCTGGAAGGCCTTCTTCTACGGCTCTTTCGACCCTGGCAATTCCATCACACTGGACAAATTGCCGGGATTCCTGTGGCCGCAAGCACTCTCCGCTCGCATCTTCGGATTCCATCCATGGGCGCTGACTCTGCCTCAGGTCATCGAGGGAGTGGCGAGCTTGCTGGTCCTGCACCGTTTGGTGCGCCGTTGGGCCGGCGTACCGGCGGCGCTGATCGCCAGTACGGCGTTTCTGGTGACCCCGGTCGCCGTGGGACTCTTCCGCACAGCGGTCGAGGACCCCGCCTTCACGCTGTGCGTGCTGCTTGCGGCTGAGGCCACGCAACGCGCGGCCCGGGACGGCCGACTGCGCCCGCTGATGTTCGCCGGTGTGTGGGTCGGGCTCGGCTTCCAGGCCAAGATGCTGGAGGCGTGGGCAGTGCTTCCCGCGCTCGCTCTGGTCTACCTGATGTCGGCGCCCATCGCGCGGCGGAAGCGGCTCGCGCATCTGGGCCTGTCGGCCCTGGTGATGACCGCTGTGTCGGCGTCCTGGATGCTCGCCGTCACGCTCACCCCCGCCAAGGACCGACCCTACGTGGATGGCACCACCAACAACTCCGCGTTCAGCATGGTGGTCGGCTACAACTTCCTGAATCGCTTCTCGTCGCTCGGCATCAGCGCCGCTTCCACGGGCAGTGTGAGCGCGACGCAGGGCGGCGGGGGCGGCCATGGCGGGCCGAACGGGGCCGCGGGTGCCAACCGGATGGGACAGGGCGGCCCGGCAGGGCAGTACGGCCTGAACGGCGGGTCCGGTGCCGGCCGGTACGGCGGCAGCGGCCGGCAGGACGGAGCCGTCCAGGGGAATGGCCAGAAGAACGGCACCGGAGCCATTCGCGGCACCCATCACCGGCACACCGGTGTGGCCGGCGCGCAGGGCAGCCAAGCCTTCCAGGGGCAAGCCGGCGGTCAGGCCGGCGGATCCTGGGCAAGCGCCAAGGGCCAGGCCGGTGGCGGTAGTGGTGGCGGCCTGGGCGGAGGCCAGAACGGCTGGTCCAAGATGTTCGACACGGCGCTCGCTTCGCAGACCGGTTGGCTGTACCCGATCGCCGCCATCGCCCTTGTCTGCGGTCTGCTCTGGCGCCGGGGCAAGCCGCGCACCGACCGGATCCGCTCCGGGTTCGCGCTGTGGGGCACCTGGCTGATCACATACTTCATGGTCTTCAGCGCGGGCAGCGTCGGCGGCCACACGTACTACATGGGCGTGATCGCGGTGCCGCTCGCCGCGCTCACCGGGGGCGGCGTCGCGCTGATGTGGCGCGCCTTCCGGGCCGGCGGCCGACGCGCCTGCGTGCTGCCGGCCGCGGTGGCGGCGACGGCGACGTGGAGCGCGTACCTGGCCGGCGAGTTCCCGTCGTTCCTGCCGTGGCTGGGGCCCGCGGTGGGCGTACTCGGTCTCGTCGCCGTCGTTCTCCTGGTGCTGTCCCTTCCTGGTCGCGCCGCCTCCGGCGGGCGGCTGGCCCTCGCCGGACTGGCCGCGTCCCTCGCGGCCGTACTGATCGCGCCGAGCGCGTGGGCAGTGCAGATCTTCAACCCCTCGTACGGTAGTTCCGGCATGGGTGCGGTCGGCCCCTCCGGCATGAACCGCGGCCACCGCTCGGTGACTTCGGCGGCCCCGCGGATCGGCCGGACGCCCTGGGGAGGCGGCACGGCGCGGGACATCGGTGCGGGCCGCCGAGGCATGGGCGGCTTCGGCGGCTTCAGCGAGGACGGCAAACTCACCGCAAGCCAACGGAAGCTGCTCGACTACACCACCGCGCGTCGGGGTTCGGCCGCCTATGTTTTCGCCGCCACTAGCTGGAACAGCGCATCCCCCTACATCCTCGGCACCGGCGCGCGTGTTCTGCCGCTGGGCGGTTTCAGCGGCAAGGTGCCGTTCCCGACGGAAACGCAGTTCCGGCAGCTGGTCAGCTCCGGCAAGCTCCAGTACGTGCTGCTGGGCGGCGGCCGCGATATGGGATCACGGTTCGGCGGCGGGACGACAACCAGCACCGAGATCACCGACTGGGTGCGGTCCACCTGCACCCACGTCCCCGCTACCGCCTACGGAGGCTCGGACTCCTCCGGCGCCGCCTCCACCGCCCCGGACGTCACCGGCGCGGCTGAGGGAGAAGCCACCGCACAGACGCTGTACCGGTGCGTCCCCGGCCAGTGATCTGATCAAGCGGTTCTGGCAACCGCCCGGACGGCCCCTGCCCGCGCGACCTGCGGGGCAGGGGCCGCCACCCCGCCGGTTCCCGGTGGAGCAGCATCTCGCGTTCGGCCAGGTCGGGCCGTAGCGACGCGGTTGCACTCAGGGCATGCCGCCCCGCCGGTCTCGTCGTGCCTCCTGGCGTGGAAAGTGATACGGGGGCAGAGGGGCGAGGAACCTGGCGACATGAGGGCTGGTCATCGAGCCGACCGCCGAGGCCAGGCAGAGCAACCCCTGGAAGCACACGTGCCGGCGCACATCACCGGACCTCGTGAGGAGGCGCTGGCGGAACCGGAGGGGCAGGCGCGGAGCCATTCGCCCGAGCACCCCAGAGGCACCAAGCACCGTCGGCTGGGAAGGGCGACGGGTTCCTGCTTAAGCAAGTGACGCGTAGCCCCGATACGCGGCTTCGTTGCCTCGGCCGCGCTCCGCGAGTCCCGTGGTCAGGCACTCCAGTACGGGCTCGGTCAGGCGTTCGCAGAGCAGGACGACGGGCATGCCGGGCGGGTAGGGAGTGATCATCTCGGCGGCGATCCTGCCGGGAGCCCGGTCGGCGGGGGCCTTTGCATGCCGGGTGCAATAGGCGTCGCCAGGCAGCGTGACCTGCTCCATGGGGGCAGGTCACCGTCAGCATGGTGGCCTTCACCGACAGAGAACTGCCGCACGTCGAGAAGAACGTGTGGTCGGCTTGCACCGCGTCGGCCATCAGCTCCTCTCCTCGGCCCGTCCCAGTGCACGGGCGCGGGCGAGCAGGTCGTCGAGGCCGCTGTTGGCCAGGACGTCGCCGAAGAACACGGCGTCCCAAAGTACGGCCCGGGCGCGCGGCTCCGCACCACGGGCCTGCTTGTGCCCGGGTGGCGTGAAGCCCAGCTCGTCGGCTCGTGATTGCGAGCGAGCACGTCGAGGACGGGTGCCTCACCGTGGTTCAGACCCATGGGTGACCCGTTCCCGAAACGGTGGTCGACATGTCCGGTGGGTCGTCCGGACGAGTGACGGATGACGGCTGTGTGCGTACCTCTTCGACAGCGCGCCCGATGGAATGGCTCATGCGTCACGTCACTCGCTGGGTCGCGTCCGGCGCGCGCTGTGGGTGCCCGAGTGCCAGCGTGGTCTGCACAAGCGAAGCTGATCGAGACGGAGCGGGTGCTCGTGGCACGTGCGATCTGGACCGGCCTGTTACCTTTGGGGCTGGTCAGCGTTGCGTCGGCTTGTTCGCCGCGACCGAGGACCACACGGTCCACCGGAGCCCGGCCTGCTGTGTCGTTTCGAGATGAGTTGTCCTTCGGCGACGAAGCCAGGCGGAGGCAGTGCCTCTGACCTGGGACAACTGGGTTGACTGTCAAACAGCCCATCTCGGTGAGCGCACGGTGAGGCAGCGCGGTGGGCATCCGACACCAGTTACGAGGTAGTGACAATCGGGGGTCAACTTCTTGGCGCGCCAGCCTCTCTTCTTCGGTGAAAGTGCATCAATTAGTTAGCTTTGAATCCTAGTTGGTGCAAAGGGAGCAAAGAGATCCAAGGAGACCCGAGCATGAAGCTTGGTATGAAGCGGCTCGTGGCGGTCGGCGCGCTGGGCGTGACCGCAGCAGCGCTGGCGGCATCCCCGGCGTTCGCGAAGAGCGACATCTCGATTCAGGCCACCCCCCACACCGCGCATGCCGGTCACGTGGTGAAGGTGCATGGCCAGGGCGATGACGACGCTGAGCCGTACACCGTGCTCGTCATACAGGAGCGGTCCGGCAAACCCGGCCACTGGGGCCACTGGCAGGCCGTCGCACGGAGCTTCAACGGCAATGCACGCGCAAACATCAAGACCACGCACACGGGTGAGCTGCAGTTCCGGTCCGTTCTGTATTCGACCGACAAGCGCCACCAGCACGCGAAGACGGATCGCACTTCCATGCCAGTGACCGTCCGCGTGGTCCGCTGACCGACGCAAGAGCACCGCACGCTGATCGACCGGCTTCACCGGAACGACACGGCCGTTCCGGTGAAGCCGGCACCATTCCCCGCCCGCCCGCGGTGTCCGCACTGCTGGCCTGATGAGGAGCATCCGAGCATCCGCGTACAGCACCTCGACGTAGGGCCCATCGATGTCCCTGTGCAGTGATGTCACCCCAGGCTCAGACACCCGAACCGGGGACTCGGTGTGGGACTGCCAGGAGGCTCGCCTGGTGGGCGACGCGAACGAGGTCTCCCACCAGACCTTGCTGCACTGGGGCTTCGTACTGGTGTTCGTGACCTTGCCCTGGAACGTGGCGGCATCGTCGTGCTGGCCGTGGTGGCGGTTGCGGCTAGATCGACGGCGCCGGCCGGGTGCGGCTGGACTCCCTGATCGAGATCGGCGCCTGCGCTCGGCCCGATCTCCGTACCGGTATCTCAGGCCATCCCCTCCGTCGGGTTGTCATGAAGGCGCAGCGCGAGGGCCGCGACGTCGTCGTCGAGTCCGCCACCGCTGTGCTGGAGGAGATCCCGATGAAGGGTGTCGAGCAGTTCCCTGGGGTCAGCTGAGGTCTGGCGACGCATCCAGTCCTGCAAGGGAAAGAACTCGCCTCTGCTGTTGCGGCTCTCGATGACGCCGTCGGTGTAGAAGAGCAGCTGGTCACCGGAACAACAGATGATCGTGTCGGTGATGTAGTCGGTGCCGATGAGTGCCGCAAGGTTGAGCATCGGCGAGGCGGCGGTGGGGTTCAGGACGTGGAGTTTGCCGTGGCGCAGGAGCAGTGGGGGAGGATGTCCGCAGTTGAGGAGCTTGATGCGGCCTCCCTGGTGCGGGAACTCGGCGAGCGCCACGGTGGTGAACTGCTCCAGCAGTTCCCCGGTGGGGAGTGTGCAGCTGTGGCGGGTGCTGCTGACGTCCAGGCGGTGGACGATGCCCTCCAGGGTCGGTTCGTCGTATGCGGCCTCCCGGAAACAGTTGACCACCGCCGCAGCCGCGCCTACGGCGGGCAGGCCTTTGCCCCGCACATCGCCGATGATCAGTCGCACACCGTACGGGGTGGAGACGGCTTCGTAGAAGTCCCCGCCGATGCGGGCCTGCGCGGCGGCTGCGACGTACATCGACTCGATCTCGATGCAACCGACCCGACGAGGCAGGGGGCGCAAGAGGACCTTCTGTGCCGCTTCCGCAACCAGGCGGAGCTGGACGTACGCCTGTTCCCTCTGGATACGGACACGAGACGCGTACGCGGCGGCCACAGTGACCGTGGCAATGGCACCCACGGTGAACCAAGTGCCCAGGTCGGGGTAGACAAGGCTCAACCCGATCATGATCGCAACGCAGACCGCTCCCAGTACGACGGTGGGCAGCACGGGCCAGACGGACGCCGCGAGGGCGGGTGCCGCAGTCAGGAGGCGACTGAAAGCGATCTTTCTCGGAGTGGAGAACGCCAGGCCCGTGATGACCGCGGTCAAGATCACCGGTGACAGCAGGGCAGGACTCCACCGTCCACGAAAAGGACGACGAGGCCACATCCATCCAGTCCGGAGCACGAAAGAGAGCATATAAGCACATACCGGGTGAAGCGGAATTTGGACGCGCCGCTGAAGCGGGCCGACGAGAGACAGGGCCGGGGCGTGCCTCGTTTCCTGAGTCGCCGGTCGGGATGCCACGGCCCTTGGTCGGCCCCAGTCCCCCATACAGCGGTGCGGGCCGCACACCGGCCGACAATGACCGGTGGTCTCGCTGCATTCCGAAGCAAGACACACCACAAGGGCGTGGCAGGCTGCCGCGCCCTCGTGGTCATGGGATGCTGGTCGGCGTCGGCGGTCAGTATCGGGCGCCGACGGGGGCGGTCAGGGCGGCCTCCGTGGTCCGCGCTCATCTCGGACGGGCCGATGCGACGCGCCTTGCCGACGGTGACGGTCTCGGCCACGGCGTCCCAGACCTCCTCGATGGGCACCTCGGGGTCGACGCGGTGGAGCTGGTGGAGGTCGATGTGGTCGGCACCCAGCCGTCCGCTTCCGAACGGGTGAACCGCTCATAGATGGTCTGCCAGGGCCATACCGTTCGGGTCGGTCCGGCCGTGGTGCCCCGGTTCGCAAGCGCCAAGCATGACAAGGTCCGCACCCGGGCGGCCGACCATCAGGCCGCGCTGGTCTTCCTGCCGACCCGTGGCTCCTGGCTGAACCGGATCGAGGGCGAGTTCGCCGCCCTTCGCCCCCTCGCCCTCAACAGCCTCGGGGAACTCCCCGCCCACTGTCCAAGGCAATACTCGAACAGGGCTTGATGAGCACTGGGCAGGAGTTCCACAGCTCCACCCCGGCCGTGATCAGTTCCAGTACCGCGTGTTGCTCCTCGGGAGTCCATGCCGAGCACTCGCCTCCGAACAGCTTCTCGTAGGCGCTGTTGTGCACCGCGCTCTGCCGGGGCAGCCGGTGGACCTCACCGAGTCCTCGGGCCAGATCTTCGAAGAAGTTCCACGCATCCAGCAGCGCACCCGGGGGGACGCGTCGGCGCTCCGGGGCCTCCAGCCAATGCTGGACACGGACGAGTTCCAAGGTGTCGGTCTCGGAAGCGGCCAGTCTCCGCCCCCGCCGTCTCACATACACCCGCGCCTGCCGAACAGTCATGAACATCGGCACCTGACAGTGATCGGCGTCTGGCAACGCCAGCACCCGATCGGGTTCGTCATCCCTGCCACCGATCCACAGAACTACCCCGCTGCGGCCGAGCCCCCGCACCCGATACGCATAGAGACTCCCACTTCCACCCCCGCGACCGGCCGCAAACACAGCTGCCATCTCGATCTTTGCCACGCACTCACACTGGCACGGCCTGCGAGGCCCGTCGCGGAATTTCTCCGCAGTGTCTGGCATCATCAGGCAGCCTGGCGAGGTCCATTACCTGGCCGACGAGTCGAGCAGAGCCACTGGCGCACCCTTCTTTCCGTGCAGCCGGTCGCGGAGTTCGGTGAGCAAGCCCGTCACCTGCCGACGGCGGGTGAACCCGTGCAGCCGCCGATACGGCGGGAAGCAGCAGCGCAGGTTGACCCATTTGGCGTCGTCGTCGACGACTTAGCGGACCGCGTCAGGAACCCTGTTCGACTGGTCAGGTCTGTCGAACGGTGAGCGGACGGCGTCTCAGCGCAGTACCGCCGCCAGCAGGTCCGTGCCCAACGTGGTCAGGGCGTGCAGGTTGAGGGTGTAGCGGACGTAGCGGCCGTGGCGTTCGGCCGTGAGGAGGTCTGCGCGGCGCAGGACGGCGAGGTGGCGGGAGACCTCTGGGCGTGACAGCTCCCAGGCATGGGCCAGCTCGCTGGTGGTGTGCGGGCCGCGGGCCAGAGTGCGCAGCAGTCGCAACCGTACCGGGTGGGAGAAGGCCTCCAGCCGTAGGCTGACCGTTTCCAGTGGTATCGGTTCCGATGGGGTCGGCTCGGCCACGGGGTACTGCACCACCGGCTGCCGCTTCCCACGTTCACTGAGGATCTCTGTGACGGCTTCGGTGCCCAGCTATACCCCGGCAGCATCGCCACGGACCGCAGATCGCAGTATTGGTCCGGGCCTTTCGACGCCCATAGGCTAAAGACGCCGGAAGAGGAGAGGCCATCGGATAGAGCACTCTCCAGCACTGCAAAGCGGCCCATCCACCAGGTTCGGCAGGCCGCTGACGACTCACGGGACGTCAATCACTGGTTCAGTTTCCTTGCACCCATTCCGTCTTCGCTTGCGGGCACGAACCGTCTGGTGGTGCCGGTCTGCCCCTACGTTGTCGAGGCTGCTCCGGCCTCACCCCCAACCCGGGGTTCGGCCTGCCTCCAGCTTCAACCGGTCCCTGCGAGGACCGGCGGTGGGCCTCTCATCCCGCGAGATCCATCAGCGCCTCGTGGCGCACAGCCCACCTCGTCGATCACGAGGACGCTGGGGCGGAGGTAGCTGGTGAGCTTGCTGATCAGCCGGCCTTGGTCCTCGGCGGCCTTGAGGTGGCGGGCCATGTCGTCGAGGCTGGTGACGTAGATCGAGTAGTCGGCCCGGCAGGCCGCGACCGCGAGGGCGACGGCGATGTGTGTCTTGCCGACCCCGGGCGGCCCCAGCAGGGCGACGTTGGCCTTGTTCGCGACGAAGGAGAGGGTGGCCAGGTGCTTGACCTTGCGCGGGTCGAGTTCGGGCTGGAAGGAGAAGTCGTAGTCCTCCAGTGTCTTGTGATGCGGCAGCTTCGACAGCCGCAGACCGTTGCGGAAGCGCCGGTCGTCGCGGACCGCGAGTTCCTCGGACAGCACCAGGTCGAGCAGGTCGAGGTAGCCCATCTTCGCCTCGTCGGCCCGCTGGATGTACTGGTTCAGGGCCTCGGCCAGATGCGGCAGGCCGAGCTTGACGGCGGTGGTGCGGATGCGGGTGCTGGTCAGCTCGCTCAACGGGCGTCCTCGGTCGGGGTAGGTGAGGTGAAGGGTCGGGTGCAGGTCAGCTCGTCGTAGACCGACAGCGGACGGCGGCCGACCTCGACACTTGCGGCTGCGGACCGGTTCAGCAGGGCCTGCAGCGGTCCGGTCCGATCGCGTCCCATGAAGTGGTGTAGCCGGGCGTGGTCCCGGAACGCGCGGGTGTCTGCCCGGGGCGTGCATCCGCTGACGGTGCGTGCTCCCTGAACAAGGGCAGGCCATCGCGCAAGTCTCTCTGGTGAACGGGCAGTTCGACCGGAGGAGCGCGCGATGGCCTTGTCCCAGTCTGAGTGCGTTGTGGCAAAGGGAGTCCCTGTTCGATGAGCAGGGGCTTCTTCGTGTGCGGGGCGTGATCGCGGAGGGGTAGGGGCAGGCAGCGGACGG
>NZ_JBIARC010000054.1:0-53469 GCF_042889625.1 Streptomyces sp. NPDC002573
CTCAGCCCCGTCGCCTACGAGGCCCGACACTCAGCTACACTCACACTTGCCGCATAAGCATACAAACCGGTGTCCACTTCTCGGGGGGAACCCCCGACCGGCGTCGATCATGGGATCGATCAGGACTTTGATCGGTTCGATGACCGTGGGAGGTCGGCGCCGGATCACATTCTCCGGGGACGGCTCTGGCGCGTTGAGGGCGTGTCGGACTGTTGCTCGGGAGACGTTAAAGCGTGCCGCCACTTTGCGTAGCGGGAGCCCTCGTCCCTCTGCGAGGCGTCGGATCTGGAGGAACAGCTGTGCTTGGGTATCTTCGTTTTCATCGTGGCCGGCGGGCCGGACCTTGACCAGCAGGCTCGTCGGGTCCACGAGGGATCGTGCGAGGTGCACTTTGGAGTACCCGGCCAGGATCGCCAGTCGGTCGAGCCGCGGTTTACCCCCTTGCCAGAAGGGCGGACCGTTGAGAAAGCCGGGCAGGTAGCTGGGGCTGAGGTGGTTGGCCAGGGCCAGTCGGTGGACGTAGGAGTCAACTGTCTCTCCCAGGACTGGCCGCACGCGTACTGGAAGGATTGTCAGCCGCTCGGGTATGTCGGTATCGGTCATCCTCGGTGTCCAGAGGCTGACTGTTGGGCGCTGTAGTCGAGCGGGACTGCTGTGAGGTCCTTCTTGGTGATCTTTTCTGTGCCGCTGAGGATCGCGTCCACGGCCGCTCCGCGGACCTGGTGGGACAGGGCGCCGATCATCCCGCCGGTCCGATCGTGTAGGTAGCGATCCAGCTTGGTGAGGGCCCCCTGGCTGTGATGCCGCAGCAGCAGTGTCTGCTCCATGGTGGCTACCAGCCCCTTCCACTCGGTGTTGTAGGGGAATGGATGGGTGGGGATGAGGGTGAAGCGTCCGGCGATCTGCGCTCCGCGGGTGCCGGATAACAGGTTGCTGTGCTCGATGCCGATACCGGCGTAGACGAAGGTGGCGGGGATCCGTTCGGAGAAGTACTTGAGGGTGTCGGCGACCTCGGCACCGTTTCTGGTGGTCAGCGTAGGCGCGGACGATCCGATACTGTTCAGCGCCCTGGCAGTTCCTCACCTCGCCTTTGCCGAGCCTGGAACCCACGTCGGTCTCGCGGGAACACCGCAATTGGCGGAAGCGGTCGACGCCTGTGTCGCCGACGGATCGGTGGAACGCGCGATCATGCGTATCCGGGCAGGTCTGGCGGTGGTCGCCGCAGCTGTCGAACTCGGGTCGGCCCTGTCCGCGGGCCAGCACCAACCGCTCGCAGGAGTCAGTGAGATCGTCGGCGTCGGAACGCTTCCCGCAGCTCGCCGTCGCGGTCTCGCACTCGCAGTCACCGCGGCACTGGTGGCCGACGCCCGGTCGCGGGGAGCGGAAACCGTCTTCCTGTCGGCAGGTGACGATGACGTCGCGCAGATCTACGCCCGACTCGGCTTCCGCAAGATCGGTACAGCACTGATCGCCGAACCCGCCGAATAGGCCCACTCTGTCCACTCCGAAGTGGCGTCTCGTTCGCGGGTGAACTGGAGCAGGCCGGGACAACACCGTCGGCCAGAAGGCGAAGCGTCCGCGTACCGCGCGTGCGGTACGCCGGGACGGGAGGCGAGCGCCGCGCTGGCCACGAACGGAGTGCGAGCTCCTGACCGCTGGCGTGCCGCGAACCCCTCCAGCAGCGCCGCGCAGCGGGGCGCGCGCGTCCGGGTCACCGGTCGCGCACCTGTGCGCCGGGCGGTGAGCGGTGGGAGGGCGTCCGTGTGGGGGAGCATGGGCCCAGTTGTCGCTCGTTAGTGAGGGGTCGTCATGGGTTCTGTCCGTCGTGCGGTGCCTCCGGTGCTGCTCTCCTGTCTGCTGCTGGCGGGCTGTTCATCGGGTTCGCAGTCCGCGTCGGACACCTCGGGGAAGGGCGGAGCGTCGGCGCAGGGGCCGTCGGGGAGTGCTGGACTTGCAGGATCGGTGAAGATTCCGGTGGGGGCGGGGCCTCAGGCGACGTACACGGTGCAGCAGCAGCCGCCCGCGGGCAGCTGTCACTACCGGTACGAGCACGGCGAGCCCCTCGAGGACCTGGCATGCACTCCGGGTGCAGTCTCTCCGGCGGTGACGCAGGCGAACCTGGCCACGACGATCTGCCGGAAGGGCGGCTACACCAAGAACATCCGGCCGCCGGAGGCAATCACCCGCAAAGAGAAGCAGGCGAACGCCGCCTCGTACGGCTACAAGGGCAGCCTCGGAGACGCCGAGTACGACCACCTGATCAGTCTGCAGCTTGGCGGTGACCCGAACGACGCCCGCAACCTGTGGGTCGAGCCGGCCGACCCGGGCCACAAGCCGGGCGGCGGCATCAACAACAAGAAGGACCCGGTGGAGACGAAACTGCACACCGCCGTCTGCTCCGGCAAGGTCACCCTCGCGGACGCGCAGCAGGCCATCGTCACCGACTGGACCACCGCCCTGTCCAAGCTGGGCCTGAGCTGACCAGCCCGGGCGACGGCCCGGCCTGATTCGATGAGCGAGGACGATGGTGACCGGTGCGCACGTCTGGGCGGCAGGTTCGGGGGGCGGCGGTGGCCGGGCGGCGCTTTGCCCATGTGCTCGTGAGGTCTACGGATCAGGCGGTGTTGAGGTCGGGGATCGGACTCCTCATGCAGTGCTCAGCCCGTAGTTCGCTTCGCGGGGCGAGCATGCGAACTCGGCATGTGGTGCCGGGACATCCAGCGGGCGTGGCCTGGACGTCCCGGCGGTTGGAAGGGTCAGCCGATTCCCGTGACCTGCAGGGCCGTGGTCCAGTTGTTCTTGATCGCGCTGCGGGCGGAGGACAGGGTGATGGTGCCCGCGCAGACGGCGTTCTTCAGCTTCGTCTCCACTCCGTCCTTGGAGTGCGCGGTCTGGGAGCCGGAGTAGGGCTCGGGCCACAGGTTGCCGGGGTCGCGGGGCGCGCCGCCGAGTTCGAGGGGGACGAGGTGGTCTTCCTCGTAGTCGGCCATGTTGGTGTCGGAGTAGCCGTAGTCGGTGATGCCCTGGTCCTTGAGGGGGTTGGTGTAGGACGTCGGGGGGCGGACGGTGGCGGTCCAGCCGGACACGCAGATGGTGCTCTGGATGTTCGACTGGGTGACGTCCGGGTTGTAGGCGCCGGGCGTGCAGGAGGAGTCGGGCAGCGGCAGGTAGGCGTGGGAGCAGGTCGATGTCTGGGCGGTGCCGGCCGAGGCGGCGATCAGGCTGGCGGCCGCGAGGGCCAGGGCGCAGGTGGTGGCAGTGATGCGGCGCATGTGGGGTTCTCCCGCAGGATCGGCCCGGCCAGTGGGGTGCCGGGCGGCTGACGGCATGACACCACCACCCGGGTCTATGCGTGTAGAGCCGTGGGATGAACAAGAGGCGACCTGCGCGATCCTTACCTTGCCCTGACCAAGTCTTTCCGAAGGTCCTTGTTTCATCCCAGAGTTGGGCGCCGTCTCGCGACTTCCGATCGGCGCGGGGGCAGGCCAGACAGCGCTGCTGGTGTCGGCGGCGTGAGCGTACTGGGAGCCCGCCGCTCTGACGGCGCCGCCTACGCCCCGCACACCCTCTGGGCGGAGGTGAGGCTAGGCCGGCACGCTCGTCAGCGTGCGCGGCGTCGTAACAGTCCTCACGCCACACCGCCGATCACCACAGCACCAGGGCGGGGAACCGTTCCGCGGACGGGGCGGGAGCACCAGGTGGCCTCCCATGTGCCGCAGCAGTTGGAGGCGCTGCACCGCTGACGGGCACGGCGTGAACACGAACAGCTGTGCCGGCCCAGGACGCAGCCGAGACACGCGCGAGGCGACACGACATGAGGTCTTCCGATACCTCTGTGCAATGAGGCAAGTCACTGGCTTCAGCTCTGTCGGGGCAGGTGAGCAGGGGCACGGGAAGCGAGTTCGATCTTCGTCTGAGGGATAGGGTGGCGGCTTCCCACGACCGCCTGCGGAGGTGCCCGCCCGTGGATGACAGCTTTGTTCACCTGCACAATCACACCGAGTATTCGATGCTCGACGGCGCGCAGAAGCTGAAGCCGATGTTCGCCGAGGTGGCCCGTCAGGGCATGCCGGCCGTGGCCATGAGCGACCACGGCAACATGTTCGGTGCGTACGAGTTCCATCAGGTGTCTCAAGGCTTCGAGAATGTCAAGCCGATCATCGGGATCGAGGCGTACGTCGCTCCCTCATCGCGCCGGAATCGCAAGCAGGAGTTCTGGGGTCCCGGTGGGCAGCGTGCGATGTCGGATGACGGCGAGGGCTCGAAGGACGTCTCCGGCGGAGGGCGCTTCACCCATATGACGATGTGGGCGCAGAACGTCCAGGGGCTGAAGAACCTCTTCTACCTGTCGACCGAGGCGTCCTACACGGGCCAGTTCCCCGCGGGCAAGCCGCGCATGGACATGGAGCTGATCAACGAGCACTCCGAGGGCATCATCGCCACGACCGGCTGCCCCTCCGGCGCGATCCAGACCCGCCTTCGCCTGAACCAGTACGACGAGGCCCGCGAGGTCGCCACCGCCTACCAGGACATCTTCGGCCGTGAGAACTATTTCCTGGAGCTGATGGATCACGGGCTGTCCATCGAGCGGGAGGTCCGTGATGGTCTGCTGCGCCTGGCTAAGGAGCTGAACATCCCGCTCCTGGCCACCAACGATGCGCACTACATCCACGAGGACCAGGCCGACGCGCACGACAACCTGCTGTGCATCGGCGTCGGCAAGAACAAGGCCGACGAGAAGCGGTTCCGCTTCCAGGGCAGCGGCTACTATCTCAAGACCGCGGCCGAGATGCGGGAGTTGTTCGCGGAGCTGCCGGAGGCGTGCGACAACACGCTGCTGATCGCCGAGCGCATCGAGTCGTACGACGGTGTGTTCGAGAACGTCGACGAGATGCCGCAGTACCCTGACGTGCCGGAGGGGGAGACCCAGGAGTCCTGGCTGCGCAAGGAGTGCCTCAAGGGCCTCGCCAAGCGCTACGGCGACCCGATCCCGGCCGAGGTCATGGAGCGCTTCGAGACCGAGATGTCGGTCATCGGCCCCATGGGGTTCTCCTCGTACTTCCTCGTGGTCGCCGACATCTGCCAGTACGCCCGCGACAACGGAATCCCGGTCGGCCCTGGCCGTGGTTCGGCCACCGGCTCGATCGTCGCGTACGCGACCCGGATCACCGAGCTGTGCCCGATAGAGCACGGCCTGCTGTTCGAGCGGTTCCTGAACCCCGAGCGCATCAACCCGCCGGATGTCGACCTCGACTTCGACGACCGTCAGCGCGACACCATGGTGCGCTACGTCACCGAGAAGTACGGCGACGAGTACACGGCCATGGTGAACACGTTCGGCAAGATCAAGGCCAAGAACGCGATCAAGGACTCGTCCCGCATCCTCGGCTACCCGTTCTCACACGGTGAGCGGATCACCAAGGCGCTCCCGCCGGACATCATGGGCAAGTCGATCCCGCTCGACGGCATCTTCGACCCGGAGCACCCCCGCTACGGCGAGGCGGGTGAGATCCGGCAGATGTACGAGAACGAGCCGGACGTGAAGAAGGTCATCGACACCGCCAAGGGTGTCGAGGGCCTGACCCGGGGCACCGGCGTGCACGCGGCCGCGGTCATCCTGTCCAAGACGAAGCTGACCGAGCGCATCCCGCTGCACATGCGCGCCAAGGACGGCGTCAAGATCACCGGCTTCGACTACCCCAGTTGCGAAAACATGGGGCTGGTCAAGATGGACTTCCTGGGCCTGCGAAACCTGGGCGTCATCGACCACGCCCTGAAGAACATCCGCGACAACCGCGGCGTCAAGCTCGCCACCGTCGACCCGGGCAACGGTGACGACAGCGTCACCGTCATCCCGCTCGACGACAAGAAGACCTTCGAACTCCTCGGCCGCGGCGACACGTTCGGCGTGTTCCAGCTCGACGGAGGCGGCATGCGCGCCCTGCTCAAGCTGATGGAGCCGTCCCGATTCGAGGACATCGCGGCCGCGCTCGCCCTGTACCGGCCGGGCCCGATGGCCGCTAACGCGCACACCAACTATGCGCTGCGCCAGAACGGCAAGCAGGACCCGGACCCCATCCACCCGGAGCTCAAGGAAGTCCTCGACCCGATCCTGGGCTCCACGCACCACCTGCTCATCTTCCAAGAGCAGATCATGGCCATCGCCCGGACCCTGGCCGGGTACACGCTCGGCGGCGCCGACATGCTGCGCCGCGCGATGGGCAAGAAGAAGCCCGAAGTGCTGGCGGCCGAGTGGAAGAACTTCCATGCCGGCATGACCGGCAAGGGCTACTCGGAAGAGGCCACCAAGGCGATCTGGGACGTCATGCTCCCGTTCTCCGGCTACGCCTTCAACAAGTCGCACACCGCCGGGTACGGGCTGGTCTCCTACTGGACCGCCTACCTCAAGGCGAACTACCCGGCCGAGTACATGGCCGCGCTGCTGACCTCTGTCGGCGACGACAAGGACAAGGCGGGCGTCTACCTCGCAGATGCCCGCAAACTGGGTGTCACGGTCCTCCCGCCGGACGTGAACGAGTCGCTGGCCGAGTTCGCGGCCGTCGGTGACGACGTGCGCTTCGGCCTGCTGTCGGTGCGCAACGTCGGAGAGAACGTCATCGAGGCGATCATCGACGCCCGCAAGTCGAAGGGGAAGTTCTCCTCTTTCCTGGACTTCCTCGACAAGGTCGATCTGCCCGCGCTGAACAAGCGTGCCATTGAATCCCTCATCAAGGCCGGCGCGTTCGACTCCCTCGGGCACACCCGCAAGGGTCTGTCGGCCGCGCACGAGATGGCCGTTGACGCCGTCGTGCCGCTGAAGAAGGCTGCGGCCTACGGCCAGGACGACCTGTTCGCCGGCATGGGCGCAGACAGCAGCGACGGCGACGGCAATCTCGGCATCACCGTTGAGATCAGCGAGGACGAGTGGCCGCGCAAGCACCTCCTTGCCACCGAGCGGGAGATGCTCGGCATGTACGTCTCCGCGCACCCGCTGGACGGCACCGAGCACATCCTCTCCGACAACCGTGACACCACGATCGTCGACCTGGTCTCCTCCGGCCGTACGGAGGGAGTGGTCCGCCTCTCCGGTCTGATCACCAGTGTCCAGCCGAAGATGACCAAGCAGGGCAATGCCTGGGCGATCGTGAACTTGGCGGACCGCGACGGCACGATCGAAGCCCTCTTCTTCCCGGCGACCTACCAGCTTGTGGTCGGCGCCCTCGTCGAGGACGCCGTCGTCTCGGTGCAGGGCCGCATCAACGACCGGGACGGCGCGATCTCCATCTTCGGCCAGGAACTGCAGGTGCTCGACGTGTCCTCGGCGGAGCGGGCAGGTGCGGCCCCGGTGCAGCTCACACTGCCCTACCACCGCATCAACGAGCCCTCCATGAAAGAGCTGAAGCGAATCATGGGCGCCCACCCGGGGGAGAACCCGGTGCGCCTGGCCGTACGAGGCCCGCAGAAGACGATCGTGTACCAGCTCCAGTCACTGGTGAACGCCACGACGATCGCCTCCGACATCAAAGGCTCCTTCGGGCAGGACGCATGGCAAGGAGTCGCCTGATCGGCAAGAAACCGGAGGGGGAGTCGATCCTCTTCAAGATCGAAGAGACACCGCTGTGCCCTCGTTGCGGAAAGCGCACACTGCTCCTCACTCGCTACCAGCATTCCTGGACAAACGGCCGTGGCGAGGACATCGCCAGCCGGAAGGAAGCCGCACTGTGCCCGGCCTGCGACCACAAGGACCAGGCCGCCGCCGAACTCCTGGCGTTGTTCGCAGTCGACGGCCAGGTGTCGACCAAGAACGCGGAGGCCTTCGCCGGCCTCCTCGCGGCCTGGATCGAGTCCGTACGGCACCGCACTGTTGACGAGGTGCTGCTCGCCGACGAATACGAACGGTGGCAGCGAGGCGACTTATAGATGCAGATGTGCCCAGGCCTACTGCCGGGGCACATCCCGTCGCACGGTCAGGGCAGGGCCTGGTGCAGGCGCAGTGCGTGCCCGAGCAGCGTATCCTCGGGGCGCATGCTGCGAGGCTCGATCCGATCTGCAGCCTGGTGGCGGGGCTGCGTCCTTCGGCGGCAACATCATCGAGACCGGCAGCGACTCCTACCGCCTCGCCAGCACCCGGGCCCGGCGGACAGGCTCAAGCCGACTGACAAGACGTATCGCCAGAGATTCCCGTCTGCCGCCGGTTAAGCTTCTCCATGACACGGTCGCGGAGAAGCTCGTACTCCTCACGAAGCCTGCGCCATTCGGTCACGGGCGGTCGCGGAATGACAACGCCTCCGGCGACAGACTCCTCCGGCCCGAACTGCTCGTGGGTGAGGTCGATCTCAATGCCTATGCCCAGGCGGTTCCACCAGTGGTAGTCCACACGCTCTCCGTTGACGTGGACCTCTCCCCGGATCAGCTCGCCTCCCAGCAGGTCATTGAGCACCATGGCAGTGACACCGCACTGGTCCCGAGCCGGGTTGTCCGGGCTCCAGCGCGATCGGAACTCAGGCGTGCATGTCTCGGCACTCCAGCTGCTGCGAACGGCTCGTTCAATATCGGTGAGAAGCAACGGCGTCATGCCGGTGATCCTCCCAGCCAGCACTGACATCAACGGCCGGATCGGCAAACGCTGTCGGCGGACACGGTCGCGGCGCACAGCCGCCAGATCCACATTCGAATGGTGTGGTCGTCGCTCGCGCTCGCGAGGGTGTGACCGGAGCTGAAGGCCACGTCGTCGATCGGCCCGGTGTGGCCGACAAGATGGGCGGCGTGCCCGGGTGCCGCACCGGTTGCCCGTGGGAACAGTCGTCCGGCGAGGCCCCACACAGCTCCGCGTTGAGAGGCGACCGCTCTTCGTGACTCGTCCTGAACGGCTCCGGCGGATGTTCTCCGTACGGCGCGGAGTGTTCCTCCGCCCGCACCGCACGTCGCCTGCACCGTTTCGGAGGCCGAGGCGGGGCGGCGCCGCCGGACCGGCCCTCAACGGGCCTCGGGCTCCCGCCCGTGCCTCGTTCGGTACGAGGTGATGCGTTTTGGCCGTTGTTAACGCGCAGGTAGCCTCCCGGCGCAGTGAGCTCCGCCGCTGCCGGGCAGTCGATTCGAGTAGATGTGCGGCCGTTCGTACAGGCGAGCCTGACACTTCCGCCCGGCCAGGCTAGTGACCTGCATCACAGGGGGCGCATTGCGCGGGGCGCACGCCGGAGATGCACGCTCTTAAAAGGGCAGTTCACGGCATATGAGCACCCCTCAGTTGATCACGTAATGCACCCGGTGATGCTCCCTGAGTGATTTTCGATGCCAAACGCATGCGTTTTTGCCGGACCGGCCCGCTTGAGTAGTCCTCGTCAGCGGGCGGACCAGACGTCACCTCCGCCCTCCCCTTCAGCCTCAACGAAGAGGACTCATGACCGAAGACGTGCGCGCGGAGGACGGCAGCCACGCTGCCGAGGCGGTACTCCCGCTGCCCCTGGAGTTCGAGGCGCTGTACCTGGCCACCCAGGAGGCGTTCCACGCCTACGCCCTGCTCTACCTCGGCACCAACGACGCCGCCGAAGAGGCGGCGCACCGGGCCTTCCTGGAGATCCTGCGGCACTGGGACGCCCTGCTGGAGGAGAGCAACCTCCAGCAGCAGGCCTGGTCGATCCTGCGACGGGTCGTCATTTCGCAGGCGATCGAGGGGTTTCGTAAGAAGCTGGCCCTCCTGGACAGCGACATCGGCCTGTACAAGGCGATCTGCAGCCTCCCCCCGCGCCAGTTCGACGCCATCGTCCTGCGCCACGTCCTGCTGTGCGACACCAAGAAGATCAGCTGGTACATGGGCGTGACCACGAGCACCGTCGACTACCACTGCCGCAAGGCGAAGGACCGTCTCCAACAGGCTGTCTCTTCGTACCTCAAAAAGGAAGGCGACCAGGCATGAGCCGTGTCGAAGAACTCCTCAACGCAGCAGGAAAGACCCTGAAGCAAACCCGCCGCCCCTTCGACGTCGGCGCGGGACTGCGCCGCCTGGCCGAAGAGGCCGGCTACGTCCCGCGGGGCCGCAGCGCCCCACGGCAGCGCACCCGGCGGGCCACACCCACCGAATCTGACACGCCCCCGGAGCCCCGTGCCCGTCACCAGCTGTCCGTGATCGCCCGATGGGTCCTCAACCAGCCCCAGGCAGCGGACCACGTCGAACGCCTGGCCGAGGAGATCGGTGCCAACGGCCCCACCGAACACCACACCCCACAGGCCGACCTGGACGTCGACGGAGCCCACGTGTTCGCCTGCATGCTCTACCTCGCCGGACACCCGGAAAGCGCCTCGTTCTGGTGGCAGCTGGCCGCCGGCGCCAGCCACCGCACCGCCACCTACTGCCTGCACCTGCACCATCTCGAACTCGGCGAACTCAAAGAAGCCGACCACTGGCGCCGACAGCTGCAGAAGGAGGACGACGGCCCCGACGACGCTTTCCTCGAAGTCGTCGAGCTGTTCGCCGGCTACGTCCACCGCAACTGCGCAACCGCACCAGCCTTACGGCAAAGCCTGACAGCGGAAGTCGAACGCCTCGCCACCCGGGAGACCGGCGACGTCCTGGTCCTGCCCGAACGCGAACTCGCCGACCGCTTGCAGGACTACGCCAATCAGCACTAGACCCGCCAACGCGGAAGAGCCCACCGGGCGATCAACCGGTTCGTAGGCCACCGATCACCCGACAGGCTCTTCACTGCGCAAACCCCTCAGAACAGGAGCTGCTCTGCCATGAAGCGTAAACCCCCCATCCCCGGCACGGCCACACCGCCTGATATCAGGACCCGGGGCACACGGGTGTACCGGTGGGCCCGGCAGCGACGCCGCGACGCCGCCACGTACCTGCTGCGCGGTGCCTGCTACGGCTTCGGCACCGGCGTCGTCGGCCTCGGATTCTGGTGGCTGGAGCAGCACATGTAAGTCACTGAACGACCAGCCAATGCCGTGCTTTCTGGTCGCTCCGTGAAGTCCAGAATTGAGGCTCCGGCCGCGAACGGCACTTTGGCGACCGTGCGGGCGCGCTCCTGGTTTGTGGCCCCAGGCGTGGGTCCGCAAGCCGGCAGGGCTGAAGGACGGCCAGAACTTCAAGGTGTGCCGGCTGTGCCCCGCCGTCTGAGCACGACAAGGGGACACGCTGAGCGTCGTCCTCCCGCGCCTGCCTGCCGTGGAGAGTAGGGGCGAAATGAAGGCCTGAGGGGTGACGTAATGCTGGGGTGCTGTTCATCGTTTGACCCGGCCACGGATGGCCAGGACGGCGAGGCCGAGCAGTACCGGTTCGGTCAGCCGGGAGGCCATCTCGATGTAGCTGCCGGCAGTGGTGAGGTCCTCGCCCGAAGAGCGGAAGACGACCGAGTTCACCACAATCCTCACAGAGTTCTCCCAGCGTTCGGAGCTGAGCCGGGAAGAGAGGGAGCCGGTGGGGTTGACCGGGTCGGGCTTGTCAGTGGTCAGTGAGATGTCCTGCCCGGTCAGCCGTCCAGTGGTGACGGACTTCGGGTCGTCCGCCGGAAGCCCCCACAGCATCATGACCAGCACCGTGGCAGCCATGGCACCGAGCAGCCAGGCCAGTGCCCGCGACGCCCGCAGACCGTACCCGGACACTGCCCAGTACAGGGCCAGCAGCGCATGCTCGGCGCGGGGCCGTTGGCGGTCGTGGCGGCGCATCTCCATCTCGCCGTAGTAGAAATCCGCCGCGTCCGGCTCGTTCTTGCTGTCCTCAAAGGACTTCCGCAGCTGCCGGTAGATCGGCGCCAGCTGAGCTGGACCCACCACCTCCACCCCGGCCGGAGCAGCCGTCCACTCGGACCGTCCCTGGGCGGCACGCCAGTGCTGCTCCTCGGCCAGCGTTCGCCGTGCGGTCCATCGCACCACACGCAGCGCCCGCCGTCGCAGGCCAGACGGAGCGGACTCGAGAGGGCATTCCCCTTCCAGCCGCAGCTGGTCAAGGTGCACCGTGCCGGACAGCAGGCAGGTGCTGAGGTCCACGTCTTGGAGCACCAAGTGCGCTGCGTCCGCTCCCCGCAGGGACGCCATACGCACACCTGCATCACTGCCGGCCAGAAGCTCTTCTGCAAACACTCCTCCGGACCAATCAGTGAAGGGAGCGCTCCGAGCGATGATGCTTAGCGGGTACTCGAATACCGCGTCGCTCAGGTCGACAGTGGCGTATCTCAGCCGTAGTGCGGCGGTCGAGGCCCATCGCGTTCGCCTGCATCCCAGCGTTGTCGCCGCGATCGCAATGGTTACCGGACCGTCGAACACGGCCCCGGACAGTTGCACAAACCCTGCGCAGATCAGAGGGCCGAATTCCGATGTCGACTCAAAGGCGGCATTTGTGAACCAACCGTCGCGGTGGAACGTGGCTCCGTTGAACTCGGCGCGTCCCGTGAATGTCGCCCTGACGAACCAGGCGTCGTCGGTGAAGGTTGTCTTTCCGAACCAGGCATCGCTGCCGAACGTCACCCCGCCGAAGATGACGCGACCGGTGAACGTTGCTTCGCGGAACTCGGCGTGACCGCTGAACGTTACCCCGCCGAACGAGGCCTCGCCAGAAAACGTCGCCCCATCAAAACGGACATTGCCGAGGCAGGGCCGTCCAGTAGCGGGATCACGGAGCGCGTCCAGGAGTTGCTGCAGCAGACCCTCAGATATCTGAGTGCCGCGGTGGTCGAGGTCACTACCAGGCGCCAGCGCGCTGAGGTAAGTGGTCCGATCTGCGTTCGTGAGATGAGCCAGGCACGCGCCGTACGGCTCCACCTGACGGCCACGGCAGCCGACCGGGTCGCTGGCCGGGTCCGCACCGCGTGCGCAGTGCAGCCAGGTCGGCGCGGACGAGAGGGGCGGTGTGCCGGTAGTCGTCATGACCGCTGGGACGTTCCGGGCCGATGCGCGGTTGCTGCGAGTGGTCGGCCACGATCGGCCGTGTCGGCTTCTAGGGCGTGTGCCGAAAGTAGATCTCGGCCGTGAGATGATCTTGGTTCGTGGCGCGTGGAGATCTGACGGACGAACAATGGGCGATGCTGGAGCTGCTGTTGCCGAGGGGCAAGAAGCCCGGCCGACCGCCGATATGGACCCGGCGGCAACTGATCGACGGCATACGATTCAGGGTCCGCACCGGCGTCCCGTGGCGGGACGTGCCCGCCGAGTACGGGCCGTGGGGTCGGGTGTACGACCTCTCACTCACTCCGCCGCTGGCAACGGGACGGAACGTGGCACCAGATCTTCACCGCCCTCCAGACCCGGGCGGATGCGAAGGACCTGATCACCTGGGACATCAACGTCGACTCTACGATCGTGCGGGCCCACCAGCACGCCGCCGGGGCGCGTAAAGGGGGGCCCTTCAGAAGGAGCCGCCAGGCGGCGTCGCCGTCGAGCCGGACGACCACGGGCTCGGACGCTCGCGCGGCGGGCTGACCACCAAGGTGCACCTGGGCGTCGAGCAGGGACAGAAACCCATGTCCATCGTGATCACCGCCGGGCAGCGCGGGGACTCCCCGCAGTTCGAGGCCGTCCTGGGCCGCATCAGGGTGCCCCGCCTGGGGTCCGGCAGGCCGCGCACCCGGCCGAGGCGGGTGCGCGCGGACAAGGCGTACGCCTCCCGGAAGAACCGCGCCTACCTGCGGCGACGCGGTATCCGCTGCACCATCCCGGACAAGGTTGACCAAGCCCGCAACCGCAAGAAGCGCGGCTCGCTCGGCGGCCGTCCGCCGAGGTTCGACCCGGAGGACTACAAGGCGAGACACGCGGTCGAGTGCGGCATCAATCGCCTCAAAAGACACCGCGCCGTGGCCACGAGGTACGACGAGCTCGCGGTCCGCTACGAGGCGACCGTCCTCGTCGCAGCCATCAATGAATGGCTGTGACCCGTGTCGTCGAGAGTGATCCAGTAGCGGCGCTTGACCCCGGTTTCGGTGCTGCGCACATCTTCGAGGACGCCGCCGTTGCTTTCGATGGTGCGCGCCGAGCCGACGTTGCCATCATCACAGGTGAGAAGGACCCGGTCCAGACCGAACGCCGGCGCCTTGAGCAGAACCGCTCCCAGCGCCCATGAGGCCAGTCCGCGTCTCCTGGCAGAAGGCCGAACGCTGTAGCCGATGTTTCCGCCGCCTTCCAACAAAAAGGCGTTCAGATAGTGCCGAAGGTCGATGGCCCCAAGGTACGTCTCGCCCTCGACGATCCACCAGTGCGTAGCGTGGACGCGCCCTTCCCCGACAGGCAGCGCCCGGTCCGATTGCTGTCGCAGCCGCTCGACCCATGAGGCGAACCCTTCCGGGCTGTCGAGGTCATCGTCACCAACCAGACGCAGGCCAGCCCCGTCCTGGTGAGCACCAGGCTGCCACTCGTCACGGGCCGTGAGCCACGAGGAATGCAGCCGTCCCGTGGGAGCGATCAGTTCAGCCATGCCAGGGACGATAACACCCGCACCCCCTGCGCGATCAGGCACTTTGTGCCAGATCGGGAGCCCGGCCCGTCGGATGGGGTGCAGGTAAGCCGGATCGGGGCGCGATCCCCTCATCCCGTCGCGGAGCAATGCTCAGGGCTTGTGGATCAGCCCTGGGTGGGACGCGGAGGGCGTACCTTCCCCAATGATCGTGTGATGGTCACCGAGCAGGCCCGCGTTGCAGCGCTTCCAGCCCGTCGAGGATGGTCTGGAGGCCGAACTGGAAGGTGTTGTCGGGCGCCGCGCCGTAGTCGGCACTGTGGGTGTCCAGGCGGGCGCGCAGCCGAGGGAACTGTGCGGCAGTCTCGCGGGCTTCGGCCTGGGCTTCGCCGATGGCCTGTTCGGCGTTGCTGCTGCCTTCGCGCCGCAGTCTGCGGGTGAGTGAGGCTGCTGCGGCTGGGCCGAGGGCGTTGCCGAGGACGAAGGTGAAAACGGCGGACGCGGCCTGGTCGGCTGCGGGGCCGGCGAATCCCGCGGCTTCGTAGACGGCCAGGAGGTGGTCGTCGTGGCGGGCCTTGCCGGGGCCGAACATGAGGAAGGAGCCGAAGGCCTGCAGCAGCCACGGGTGGCGGGTCAGCATCGCATGCAGGTCGGTGGCCATGGTGGTGGCTGCCGTGCGCCAGTCGACCAGGTCGGGGTCGGGCAGCGTTATTTCGTGCCACAGTTGGTCGCCGGCGAGGGCGATGAGGTTGTCCTTGCTGCCCACGTGCCAGTAGACCGCGGTGGCCGCCGAGCCCAGCCGCTGACCCAGTGCCCGCATATTCAGGCCCTCCAGCCCTTCGGCGTCCAGCAGGGCGATAGCAGCAGTGAGGATCTGTTCGCGGGTCAGCGTGTTGCGGGGCATGGATTCACGATAGCTGTCGACTTGCACGGCGTTCAAGAAATCTCTTGCACTGCGTTCAAGTGGTTCGCTAGCCTTCACTTGAACAAAGTGCAAGTCGCTGCGACGCCCGGTGGGCATCTGGGGACGTGCGCGAACCACACTGACCGAGGGGGAAACGAGATGTCACGCGATGCGCTGGCTGAGTTCGTCGAGGCGACGGCCAAGGAGTTCGACATCCCAGGCGCAGCGGTGGGGGTCTGGGTGGACGGACGGGAGCTGATCGCCTGTCACGGCGTGACGAGCCTCGACAACCCGCTGCCCGTCGACCGGGACACGCTGTTCGTGCTGGGCTCGGTCACCAAGACCTACACGGCGACCGCGATCATGCGCCTGGTCGAGGCGGGGCGGGTCGAGCTGGAGGCGCCGGTCCGCCGCTACGTTCCCGAACTCCGGCTCCCCGACGAGGGCGCGGCCGCGCAGATCACCATCTTGAACCTGCTCAACCACACCGCCGGGCTGGACACCCGGATGGTCTTCGACAGCGGAGACGGAGACGACGCGCTGGCCGGCGAGGTGGCCAAGATGGCCGAGGTGACGCTGATCGGCCCGGTCGGCGGCCGTGCCTCCTACAGCCAGCTCGGCTACAACCTGCTCGGCCGGGTCATCGAGAACGTCACCGGCGAGACCTTCGAGGCCGCTGTCACCTCACTCGTCCTGGATCAGATGGGCCTGGCCAACAGCGTCTTCACCGCCGGACAGGCCATCACCCGCCGGTTCGCCGTGGGCCACAACTTCAGGGAAGGGGCGCTCAAGGTCGCCCGGACATGGAAGGACACGCGCGGCAACAACCCGGGCGGCGGCCTGGTGTCCTCGGTCTCCGACCAGCTGCGCTGGGCCCGGTTCCACCTCGGCGGCGGTGACCTGGCGCGGCGAATGCAGGAGCCGACGGTGGAGCTGCACGGCTCCACGCTCGGTGACGCCGTCGGCCTCGGCTGGTTCCTGCGCGACGTGGACGGTGTGCGCACCGTCGGGCACGGCGGATCGACCAATGGCCAGTTCGCCAATCTGCTGCTGGTTCCGGAGCGCGAGTTCGCCGTCGTGGCGGTGTCCAACGCCGGGCCCGACAGCGGGCTGGAGTTCAATCAGGCCGTGCTCCGCTGGGCAATCGAGCACTACCTCGGCATAGTCGAGGGCGACCCCGAGCCGCTCCCGTACGACCCGCAGCGCGCTCAGGAGATCATCGGGCACTACGAGAACGAATTCATGACGCTGATCATCGACACCGACGGTGACACGATGACGGTTGAATGCAGGATCAAGCCGGAGATCCGCACAGCGTCCGAGAGGGAGCTGCCGCCGGACCTGCCGCCGGCCGGGCTCGGCCTGCTCCCCGGAAGCGGCGACGAGTACATCGTCACCGGCGGCGGCTTGATCGGCCAGCGCGGTTTCCTCACCCGCGACACCGACGGCGCCATCATCGGGGCGGACCTGGCCGGACGGCTCTTCAACCGGGCTCCGACACCCGCCGAGTGACACCTGCGTACCCCCGGAGAGCACCGCAGGCGAGACCGGTGACCGGCCTCGCCTGGGTAGACAACATTTGACAATTGCTCCCCGCCGCGATTCCTCAACCACCACCTTGATCCACTTTCGGCACACGCCCTAGCCGTCCCTCGGGGAATCCGGCGGGATCAACGCGGGATCGGCCAGAATCTGAGCCGAAGACCTGCAGATAGATGAAGTCCGTCGGTGGCTTGCCGTCAGACGGGTTCCAGGAGGTCGACGACGGAGAGCCCGGTTTCGCCGTTGACCAGTTGGAGAGCGACGTCGGCCCGGGCGGCGAGGTCGAGCGGGTCGAGGTCTTCGGCATACGCGGCGTGCACGATGCGGTCCAGGCCCGCGCCGACCAGCGGAGCGGCGGTGCGCAGCGAGGCTTCCAAGGCCACGCCCTGTGTGGCGCCGCCGTGCAGGATGATGTTCCGGGTGCGGTACAGGCGTCGTAGCGCGATCCGGAAAGCGCCGACGACGTCGCCCAGCACCGGGCGGGGATCCTGGACCAGGTCGGCCATGCGCTGGGCGGCGGGGCGGTCGCTGTACTTCGTGGAGGCCCGGGTGAAGTCCAGAGCGGAGGCGCCGCCCGCGTGCAGCGCAGCGGCGACCAGACGGGCGCGCTCCTGGTTCGTGGTGCAGTCCACGATGCTCCGGCCGAGATCATCCTGGGTGCGGGGGTTGTGACGGTGAGCGAGGGCGGTGAGCTCGGCCCGGGGCCACGAGCAGGCGATGATGGCCGCCATACGGTCGGCCGCCACGGCTTTCCCGGACCGCTCGTTCTCCCCTTTGGGATCGTCCGGGTGCGTCAGCAGCGATTCGACGGCCGCCCAGGCACCCGCGACGGCCGGAGCCATCGGACCGCGGTTGACCACGGCCGCGAGCTCCAGTGCGTCGTCAATCCGGCTGCGGGTACCGGCGACCTGGTAGAGGTGTCCCTCGTTGACCAGCGTCAGGACGTCGGCACCCCGAGCCGGGGGAGCGAGCGGGATAGCCCCCGGGTGTCCAGCGACCCAGATATAGGGGAGGGGCTCCACCCCTCCGCGGTCCTTGCGCAGAAACTGGGAGCGGGCAGTCATCCGCTCCACCATCTGCCGAGCCTGCTCGGCGGCGCTGAAGGCGTCCAGAGCCGTGAACCGGTAGACGAACCCGCCTCCGGGCCGGACACCCGCAGTGTCGTGGCCGTGTTCACGCAGCCAGGCGATGACCTTGCCCTTGTCGTACCAGTGCTCCAGCGGTTCGGCGAGATCCCGGCGCGGCACTTTCTCCAGTGCCACCAGCACCTCGTACGCACGGGCCGGCGTCCCCGCAAGCGCGGCGGCGCTGTCCGCTATATCCGCCGTGGTGGCGCGCGCGTCGTAGAGATCTTTGGCCCAGGTCTTGAGGAAACTGGCGCTGTAGCCCAGGTCAAGGAGGTGAGAGGCCACCGTGCGGGAGTACCGCTCCGGCTTGACCCTCTTCTCGACCGGAACATTGACCGCCACCGCCCACCGCTCCAGATAGCCGGCCCGGACGTGCCCGATGATCTCCTTGAGGCGGCGGCGCGCGGGGCTGGGATCCGGCAGGGCGTTCTTCAGCAGACCGGTGAGCACTTTGCGCAGGTCCTTGTCGCCGAGGCCTCGGTCGGGTCCGATCAGGGCGTTGAGCTGGATACGCTGCCAGTCGCACGCGGTCTGCGACAGCACCCCGTGGGCCTGCCAGTACCCGGCCTCGAAGAGTTCCTCGAGGGCCAGGACCGAACCTATGTCCCACAGGCGGCGCGCCCACGGTGTGCCCTCGTCGGTGAAGAAGTCCGACATGCGGGCCAGCACGTGCCGGGCGTACGGATCGGATGCAGGAGCGGAGGCCATCGCAGCACCCTAACGGAGCACACAGGACGGAACTCGCGCGGCAGCGATCACGTGGTAGCCTCAGTCCAGACTTAAAGGGGCACCCGCCGTCTAACGGCCGCTGCCCCTTTCTTCTTGCCCGAACGCCTTCGGCCGGGACCGATCCCGCTGGTACCGTCGCTCGTATGGACCAGAACGGACAGGTGCCGCCCTTCGAGCCGGAGGAGTACGCGCGCGTCGAGGCGGCCGCCCAAATCGTCGGCAAGTCACCCGGGGACTTCGTCCGTGACGCGGCCCTCGCCGCCGCCGACGACCCGTTCGTCAAGGCGCTCGGACAGGCCCGCGACCGCGTCCCCCAGCTGGCCGAGGTCTTCGCCACCCAGGACACACCCGCGGCTGACATTGGCACGGCATCGTGGCCTGACCCTGCTCCGCTGAGCAGCCGCGACCTGCACGACAACCAGCACGGTCACGCCGCGTGACCCGGTTCCTCACCCCGCAAGAGCTTCTGCAGATCGCGCAGACCCTCCCGGGTGATCCGGCCTGTCTCGACCTGGGCGTGCTGGACGCCGTCTGCGCCCGGGTCCAGGCCCACTACATGGGCCGCGACGTGTACGCCAGTGACTGGCTCAAGGCCGCGGCCATGCTGGAGACCATCGCGCTGCACGAGCCGCTGGAGGCGAAGAACGAGTTCTTCGCCTGGCTGGTCGCCGAGACGTTCCTCAACAGCAACGGGCAGACCCTGCACTACGAGCCGGAGGAAGCCCTCGCTCTCGTCATGCGGGCCAAGCACAAGGGTGCCCGGGTTCAGGAGATCGCCGCGCAGCTGCGTGGCTGGTCCACAAACTGACGATCCCGAGCTCCGAAGGCCGGCCCCCGCCCCTATCCGTCTTCGGCGGGTACCTCGAAGGTGATGGCCTGCTCGTTGTCCGCCTTCTCCGTAGCGCTCAGTCGTTCGATCTTGTACTTCTCGTCCAGGACGCGGGCCTGCAGCCCCCAGGACAGCGCGCGAGCCCGCATCCCGTTGTCCCCGGTGATGACTGTGACCGGCGCAGGGGCGATAGCCTGCTGCAGATAGCAGGCGCGGGCGACGATCTCGTCGTCGTTGTTCGCCAGCCGCACGTGCCCGGGCTCGTCCCGCAGGACGTCGACGACGGTCTCCCCGTTGTTGACGACCGCACGGCCGTCGGCCTCGATCTGGGTGAGTATTTGTTCCAGGAGTGCGAAGACTGCCCGAGCCCGCTTCCGGACGCCGGTGTCGTGGGTGTCGTACGACTTCTTGTCGATCTCGTCGATCACGACGTGCGGGATCATCACAGATGTGCCCAGGCCGAAGAGCCGCTGCCAGGGAATCTTGTCGAAGCGCATGTAGTGCAGCAGGTCGTTGGTGTCCAGGACCACCGTTCGTACCTGGTGACTGGTGAACCGGTCTTTCATGCGGCGCAGTTCGTTGGCCAGTTCCATGAAGTAGGTGCGCAGGTCCTGCAGTTCGGAGTTGATCAGGAATGTCCACCGGTCGGGAGTGAACTGGCCGTGCACGATGGCGTTGTAGCGCTCGCCCCGCAGTCGCGCCGGCACAGCCTGGTCGGCGAACGCCTCCAGGAGCTCGGCCGCGGCCTGCGTCGTCCAGTGGTCGTACTGGCGCACGACCGGAATGACGCCCTTCTCCCAGCCCTTCGCCTCGTCACTGGACCAGCTCCCTGCGACGGTCACGGGCCTGGGGATGTGGGGGATGGCGTTCTGGACGTCGTTGAGCCCTTGCCAGGTCAGGCCTTCCAGCAACTTGATCGCCTGATCGCAGGTGGTGCCGGGCTTCAACAGCATGCAGGTGCTCCTCACGATATGGGCCGTCCGCAACATCCGAACGGAGCTGAGCTTAGGCTCCGTTCGGTGGAGACGTTCTGGATCATCACGGCGGCCGTCCTGTGGGGCGCCGGCACGAGCCTGCTCATACCGCGCGCTGCGTACCGACTCTCCGTGACACCGGAGGAGCGCTGGCGAACGGCCTGCCCGGCAGAACATCCCCTCGTCGGGATCGGGGATGGGTGGCTGGGGCAGGCCCGCTGCGCCGACGGGGATACATTCGGGCCGCGTACGCCCATCATCGCCCTGGTGATGACCGTGGTCTGCGCCGTACTGACGTCCGCTACCGGGGCCCGTCCCGAGTTGCTGGTGTGGCTGCTGCTCGCACCGATTGCCGTGCTGCTCGCCACGGTCGACTTCGCGGTGCACCGTCTTCCCGACGTGGTGACCCTGCCGCTCGCGGGGACCGCGCTCATCGGGCTCGGAGGGGCCGCGCTGCTGCCTGGTGCCGGCGGCAGCTGGAGGACCGCGCTTCTCGGCTCCCTCACGCTCGGCGCCTGCTACTTCGTGCTGTTCCTGATCAACCCCAGGGGCTTCGGCTTCGGCGATGTGAAACTCGCCCCGGCACTCGGCGCCGTCCTGGGCTGGTACGGCTGGGGAATCCTGCTGATAGGCACGTTCGCCGGGTACTTGTTCGGTGCGCTGTACGGTGTCGGCCTCATCCTTGCGCGCCGGGCCGGGCGCAAGTCAGCGATCCCCTTCGGCCCATTCCTCCTGGCCGGAGCACTCGCCGGGATCCTCCTGGGCTCCACCCTGTCCAGGTGACGCTGTCTCCTGTCCGGCTCAGGGGACAGGGAAGCTGGATGTCCAACCGTGCCGGTGTCGGAGTGATCAATCAGGCGGTGGGGAGGCCTGCAAGCCGGTCGTAGGCGGGATCGCCGGGGAAGGCGATGGACTCAATATGCTGCGGCGGGATCGGGTTGCGGTACAGGACGTCGGCGTTGGCAGGGGTGTAGCCGATGGCCTTGCCTACGAAGGTGTGCACCACCGACTTGAAGACGAGGTGCCTGCCGGGACTAGCGAGGTCCACGTAGGCGGTGACCAATGCTGGCCGGCCCAGGGAACGCAGCTTATGAGCAACGCCGGCATGGTCGTCGCAGTGCTGCCAGTAGATCGCCTCGCCACCCCAGAAGGACAGCAGCCGCCACACCCCATTGATGTCGTGAGAGGTGGCCTCGGCTGAGAGCGTCAGGCAGACCTGGCCCTCGCGATTGCCCAACTTCTGCCTCGCCGGGACGACCATGCTCTGGGAGCGCAGTACCTCACGCTCAGCGTCGGTCAGACAGCCCCGCTCGTGGGCCTGGTTCAGACGGTCATCAACCAGAGCGACGTCCAAGGGGCGCAGGCCTTGAGCACGAATCGCATCGGCCTCGTGGTCGAGCAGCCTGGTGCCGTGCTGCGCCCGTAGAAGGTGGCCACGAAGGAGGTCGAGGACCTGCGCCTCCCTGTCCTCCAAGTCCAGGTCGACGTACAGGTCCGGCTCGTCCAGTTCGGTTTCGTCGGCAATGCTGTAGATGAGATCTGCCAGCGCCTGGGGCCAAGTGTCGGCGTTGTCTACATCCACGACGGGCCGACCGTTGGCAGCGTGAGCCAGTGTCATGGCGGGCCAGTATTCCACTGCCAGGTCAGCAGGCTCCGGACGCGTCAACAGGAAGCAGCAGGATGCAAAGCCGCTCGCGCAGACCGGCCACGTACACGGAAAGACTGGTGGCTCGGGCCTGTAAGCGGTCACGCAATTCGTGACCGTCGACAGGGCCAGATAGTCGAGTGCGGTGGCCGGCCGGAGCCGGCCTTCTTTCGATGCGCGCCCCGGTTGCCGTCGATCTCGACGATGACGACGACGGCCAAGAGGAGTGAGCCGAAGCCTGGCAGGTGTTCGGCCCCGGTGCGCCATGGGGAAAGGGCGGTGTTGGGGCGGAGTACGGACTCCCTGCCGGGACGGTCAGTTGACGGGGATGACGTACGCGCGGGCGAAGTGAGTGGCGATGTGAGCCTCGTGGAGGTGTCCGGCAACAGCGCGGTCGCCTTCGACGCCCATGACGACGTGGATGTGGACGAAGCCGTTGCGGATCTCGCCGGTGCCGGTCATCTCGCCGGGCAGGTCGTACGTGCTGATGATGTCTTTGAGTGCGTCGCCCTCCGGCATGGTCGAGACGGTGAACGAGTCGGCGGCCCCGATCAGAGAGACGATGGCCGCGTCGATGATGCCGGCCTCGGCAGCCTGGCGGTTCAGCTCCGAGACGAGCTCACCCTGGGGCACTTCAAAGACGATCATGCGGGACTCCGTCCGATCATGGGACTCAGCTCCTGCAGCATGACCGAGGAGCACCAGCGAGCGCCAGAGTCCCTGGGGTTGAGGGCCTCCTTGGCGAAGCGAGTGGCGAGGAAGTCCGCGCGGTGATAGTAGGAGGCGGGCCGTGAAGCGATCCGGCCGGCTGTTGTCCAGTCCACGGCGCAGACACGGGAGGTGACGGCCGTCAGGTAGAGGTGGCGAACCTCCTCGTCGTGGGCCAGCACACGGGCGACCTGGTCGGCCTGGCCCTGGCCAGGCAGTTTGGCGAGAATGCCGGCGGCGTTGACACGCAGGATCGACATGTCCCCGTCCAACATCCACCGGCGCAGGCTCGCGGCGGACGCCTTGTCCGTCAGTGACGCGGTGACAATGTCCGCGCCGTGCGTGGTCTGGACGCGGGCCAGAGGGGCCGGGTCGCGGCTGGCGATGCTGGCCGCCATCTCCGATGCCAGCGCGCCGTGCGTGACGGCCAGGGTGGACAGTCCCAGGAAGGCTCGTCGGTTCACGCGGTCGAGCGTAGCCTCCGCGGCCAGTTGCGCGGCGGGGACTCCCAAGACGCGAGACAGGTGCCCGATCCAGTGTTTGCCCGGGATGACCTTGCCCGTCTCCCACCGCTTGACCGCGTCCCGGCCCGGCGCTCCGGTGGGGTCACCGGCGTAGATGGCCAGTTCCTCAGCGAGCTGTGCTTGTGTCCAATGCTTGAGGGTTCGCAGATCACGGATTAACTGTCCGATCGGCATGGGCACATGATGCCCCCCAAGATGCCCCTCCGTAGTCGCCTCGGCGCGGTTCACCCTTGCGGGAGCCCGACACTCAGCGCTGAGCACCCTACTTCCCGTCCCGGTATGGGACGGGCAGACGGGCCCGCGGGGTGATAGGCCCCCTGGCCCGTGACACCACCGGTACGAGCAGGAGATGCCCGCACCGTCTGCATCCGCATGCGAGAAGGAGAAGCCCCATGGAGCAGCCCAAGTCCGCTGTCGCCGCCACCCGTACCTCGGTGGAAGACACGGAGGAGATCACCTCGTCCTTGGTGATCGCTGTCGACGTCGAGGACGAGGAGTAGTCCTCGCTCGTGCTCTGACCAGGGCGTCCCTCCCGCCCTTTCCGGCCCTCTTCGGGCCAGGGAGGGACGCCCCCCTTGCGTCGTCACCAACTGGAGAGTGCAGTGATCCACGTCTACGTCGGACCGACGCTGCCGCGGTCCGAGCCGGTTCTAACGATGCCTGGCGTACAGGTACGAGCGCCGATCCAGCACGGGGACCTGTTCGACATCACGATCCGCGACGGCGACACCGCAGTGATCATCGACGGCGTGTACCACCAGGCGCCTGCCCTGCGGCACAAGGAGATCCTGGCCGCGATGGGTCGGGGAGTCCGGGTGATCGGGGCGGCGAGCATCGGCGCACTGCGGGCGGCCGAACTGGCGCCGTACGGGATGATCGGCGTCGGCAGCATCTACACCGCCTACGCCCGCGGCGAGATCAGGGGCGATGACGAGGTGGCGGTCGGCCAGGCCCCGGATGGCGAGTGGGACGCGCTGACCTGGCCCCTGGTCAACGTCCGGCATGTCCTCAAGCTGGCTGCACTGGCCGGCGTCGTCGACGGTGAGCGTGCTGCCGCGCTCCTCGCCGGACTCCGCGCGGTCTACTACCCGCAGCGCACCATGGCCTCGGTGCGGGCGGTCTGCCGCAGCCACGGCGAGACCGAGTTCTCCAGGTGGCTGGGCGGGCAGCGTGAGCGGGACCAGTTCTTCGGGGACCTCAAGCGCGCGGATGCCCTCGCAGCCGTACACGCCGCCCTCGCCGTGCCGGGCCTACAGGCCGGCACCCAGCCGACGCCGGACGTGTGGGAGACGACGCACTTCCGGCGATGGTCCAACGCTTTCGCCCATCCCCGGGTCGACGGCCTGGACCTGTCCATCCAGGATCGCCTCGTCTACCAGCAGGTGTTCGATCGGGCGTTTCCCGGACGGTGGATGTCCTACCTCGAGTACCGCTCCCAGCATCCAGCACACGGCGCCCCAGGGCTGCCGCTGGCCGAGCGGCTTGTCCAGGCCACCGGCGGCGACCTCCCCGCACACCGGGTGTTCCACCCGACCGTCGACCTGCGGGACCAGACGACCGTGGTACTCCTCCTCGCGGGCGAAACCCTCGAGGACCGGCAGGCCGTCGCGCGCTACGCCGACACACTCACGCTCACCCGCCATACCCAGCCCGGCTTCTCCACCAAGGCGATCCGAGACGACCTCACCCGCCGGATCCTGCTGCAGGTGTGGCAATGCCCTGAGCAGGACCTCGATGCGGAAGCATCCGCGCGCGGTCTGGTCTGCGCGGCGCGCGCCGTCGAGACGGCCAAGCGCCTGGTGCCGGGATTCCTCGCAGAGACCACCCAGCCGATGGAGGCCACCAGTGCCTGACGATCCCGTAGTGCTGCCGGGCACGGTGCGCGCCCAGACCCCGGAGCAGACGTGGGAGCTGGTGGCCGGGCGCCTGTCGGAGTGGGGCATCACCAGGGTCGCGGATCTGACGGGCCTCGACTGCATCGGGCTGCCGGTCTGGACGGCGATCCGGCCCGCCTCGCGGACTCTGAGCACATCGCAGGGCAAGGGAGCTACCTCTCTTCTCGCGAAGCTGTCGGCCGTCCTGGAAGCCATCGAGCTGTGGCACGTCGAACAGCCGCTGCCCGTCGCCGCGTACGGTCCGGCCGAGGACGTCCGTCCCGGCTATCCCGTCTCCGCACTGCCGCTGACAGTGCCCTACCCAGAGCACATCGTCGCCCGCATGGTGTGGGAGTGGACACCGGCCACAGGCCTCCTGTCCGGCACCAAAACTGTCGTGCCGGTCGACCTGGTTCGCCGCCGCGCCCAGCGGCCGGAGTGGACCCCGGATCTGCTCCGCGCCACCAGTACCGGTCTGGCGTGCGGCAACAGCCGCGACGAGGCTCTGCTCCACGCCTTGTATGAGGTCGTCGAGCGGGACGTGCTGTACCGCGACGGAGCTCTCGGTGGCCGACACCGGACGCTGATCGACCCGCGCACCGTCGACGACCCGTACGCCTGCGAGGTCCTCGACCGGCTGCTCAGCGCGGGCATGGCCCTGGAACTCGCGCTTGTCGACGGCCCATACGGGCTGCCGGTGTGCGTGGCCTACCTGTGGTCCGAGGATCTCTCGACGGTGTTCGCCGGCGGCGGCTGCCACACCAGCCCCCACATCGCGGCCACCAGGGCCCTGACCGAGGCCGCCCAGTCCCGTCTCGCCGCCATCGCCGGGACACGGGACGACCTCCCCAGCGACTACGCCTCGCCCGACACACCGCTCCACCAACCCCAGCAGCGCGAGCGGCTGGCTGCGTGGGCGGAAGCAACAGCCCACTTTGCCCCGGTCCCAGGCGGCTTCGAGGACCAGGCCGCGTATGTCGCACGGCAGGTGCACCACGTCACCGGTCACGAGCCGCTGGCCCTCGACCTGTCGGATCCGGCCGAGCCGATCCACGCCCTGCAGGTCGTCTGCCCCGGCACCCGCTCCCGGAGCAGGAGATCGATGCCCCGATGACACACCCCACCGACACCCCGGCCACGGAGCAACTCGCCGCCCAATACGACGCGTTCCACGCCGCCCGGGCCCGCACCGATCTCGTCGCCCGCCTGTACGCCGAGGCGATGGGCGAGGACTACCCGCACGAGATCACCGCCTCCAGCTCCTGTGACTGGCCCCTGCTCGCACTGCTCGCCTCCCGCCTGCGGATGCGACCCGGCCGACTCCTCGTCGATGCAGGCTGCGGCACCGGCGGCATCGGCCTGTGGCTGGCCCGCGCCCTGGCCATCCGCCTGCACGGCCTCGATCTCTCACCCGAAGCCGTCGAACAGGCCACCGCCCGCAGCCACCACTTCGTCCCGTCCGGCCGCGCCACCTTCCGCATCGCCACGCTGACCGCCACCGGCCTCCCCGACGGCTGCGCGCACGGCGCCATCTGTATCGACGCCCTCAGCGCCGCCACCGACCGGGCCGCAGCGCTACGCGAACTCGGCCGCATCCTGGCGCCCGGCGCCCGGCTCACCATCACCCGCTCCCAGCGGCACGGCGCTGCTCCTGTCTGGGACGAGCAGGCCCACGCCGCCGGTCTCATCGTGGAACACGTCGACGAGCGGCCCGACGAGCCCGCGATGTGGGGCCGCCTGTACAAGCTGTGGATCGACCACGCCCACGAACTCCGCGCCCAGCTCGGCAACGACCAGGCACACAACATGCTCACCGAGGCTCACCGCGTGCTCCCGAAGCTCCCCGGCCGCCGAGCCGTCCTGCTCACCCTGCGGCGCCCCGCGACACAGCAAGCGAACCCCGACGCTAAAGATAAGATGGCCCATCCCGGCCCGGCCCCCGGCGACGGCCGAGTACCCAGCGAGAGGACCCCGCAGTGAGCCAGCACCGCCCCGCCCACGCGGTCCGTGCGGCAGTGCTCTCAGCCGGATCCTGGGGTACCGCAGTCGCGAAAATCCTCGCCGACGGTGGCGCGAACGTGGTCGCCCACGCCCGCCGGGACGAGATCGCCGACGCGATCAACACCCGCCACCGGAACCCCGCCTACTGGCCCGACATCGAGCTGCCCCCCAACCTGACGGCCACGACCGACCCAGCCGCCGCCCTCGACGGCGCGGACTACCTCGTGCTGTCGATCCCCGCACAGACCCTGCGGACCAACCTCGCCACGTGGGCACCGCTCATCGGGCCCGACACCGTGATCGTGTCCCTGATGAAAGGCATCGAAGCGAGCACCGGCCTCCGGGCAAGCCAGGTCATCACCGACGTCACGGGGCTGCCCACCGACCGTGTCGCCGTACTGTCGGGCCCGAACCTGGCACGCGAGATCATGGACGGCCAACCCGCCGCCGCCACCATCGCCTGCACCGACGAAACCGTCGCGCAACGCTTCCAGGCGGCAAGCCACACCAGCTACTTCCGCCCCTACACCACCACCGACGTCATCGGCTGCGAGCTCGGCGGCGCGCTGAAAAACGTGATCGCCCTCGGCGTCGGCATCGCCAACGGCATGGGTGTGGGCCACAACGCGACCGCCGTCCTGATCACCCGGGGCCTGGCAGAGGTCACACGCCTCGCCACCGCGATGGACGCCCACCCCGCCACTCTCGCCGGCCTGGCCGGCCTCGGTGACCTGGTGGCCACCTGCTCATCCCCGCTCTCCCGTAACTTCACCTTCGGCACCCACCTCGGCCACGGCCTCACCGTCGACCAGGCCGCCGCAGCCACCCGACAGACCACCGAAGGCGTCAAGAGCGCCGCGGCCGTCCTCGGCCTGGCCCGCGCCCACGGCGCCGAGATGCCCATCACCGAAGTAGTCGCCGCGCTGCTGAACGAGCAGATCACCCTCGACGAGGCCGTCGCCGCGCTGATGCAGCGGCCCCCTAAGCCCGAGCGCTGACCCCCGGCGCCCTGCCACACGGACGCACCCCCACCTCACCCTCCCCTTCCCGGAGGCCCTCCGCCATGCACGAATCCGTGCTGTCCGACACGCAACTCGCCATCACCACCGCCCTGGCGGCCTGGATGATCACCGGCTTCACCCGCCTGCCCGGCCGCTGGCTCCGCTGGAAGATGTTCTGCCAGGCCACCTTCACCATCCTCCACCTCACCGGCACCAAAGACGGACGCACCGAGCCCGTGAACGTCTACGACTACCTCTCCCCAGGCAGCTTCATCCTCGGGCCGCCCCAGCTCCAAGCGATCCTCAACTACCTGACCCGCAGCGGCCGATACGACCACATCGCCGGGCACGGCCGTCTCCTGACCGCGCGTGGCGAGCAGCAGATCGAGGTGAGGGACAGCCGTGTGGTTCTTTGAGGCCATCGCCGACGGATTCCAGGCCCCCACCGACCCCGCGCGCCTGCAGCTGTTCCGGATCATCTTCGGCACCGTCTGCGCTGCCCGCTTCGCCCTCTCCATCGGACAAGGCGGCTGGACACGCTTCGCCCCCACCTCGATCAGCACGCACCTCGCCCACCAGCGCTACGGCCCCACCCGCGCCCGGCTCCTCGCCATCGCCTACCAGCCCATCCTGATCGCCCGCACCGCCGCCGCGGTCGCCCTCGCCGCCGGCCTCGCCCCGCGCCTTGCGCTCCTCCTAGTACTTGCCGGAGCAGCCATGGAACTTCTCTACCTCAAGAGCCCGAACGCCATCCGCTACACGCTCCTCACCGGCACCAGCCTCCTCCTTGCAGGCAACCTCGGCCACGGCCTCCACATCGACCACACCCCCAGCACCACCAACACCTGGGCGCAATGTCTCCTCGTGCTCGTCACGACAGACATCTACTGGAACTCCGCCTGGCAGAAACTCCACAGCCCCCAGTTCCGCAGCGGCCTCTACCTCGCACAATGGGTCCACGTCTACGCCCAGGTCAGAGAACATCTCCCGTACCGGCGCCAGTACGCTGTCCCTGGCCTCGTCCGCCGCCACATGGGCAACCTCACCCTCCGCGACATTCGCCTCTGGCGCCTGACCGCAGCAACGGTCATCGCCACGGAGATCGCCTTACCCCCCGCGCTCCTCGTTCCGCAGACCATGCCGTACGCCGTCGCCGCCGGGATTGCCATGCACGGGGCCTTCACCTGCCTCAAACCCCGCCAGCTAGTGACGTTCTCCGGCCTTACCGTCGGCACGTACATCGCCTTTGCCGCCTAGCGCCCCAGGACACACCATCCATCGCCAGCAGCTCGTGGAGTCGCTGGCACCCGGCTCCTGGTCACGCGCGAACGGGGGCGTTGCGCTGTCAGTCCTCGCCCGGCTCAGGCCCCGTGTCTCGGACAGCCTTCTTCACGGCCATCTCCACCTCGACCCGCGACATCCCCTCGGCTCCGGCGTGCTCGGTGACAGCCTGCTGAAACTTGGCGGCGGCCTTGATCCAGGCTTACCGGGCCGCGGCGCGTCTGCTCCTGCGCGACGCCTTCATCCTGAACTTCGTCACCCAAAACGCCCCCGTCAACGCCGACGTCGCCTCCTGGGGACCACGCCGAATCGCCGGCATCGTCGCCAACATGCAGGCATACCTGGACACCCCGACGTGGGTAGTCTCGGCTCCTGATGCGCCCTCGGGGAACATCGGGGTCGGCGACGTTCTGTTGCGGGTCCGCTTGTAGCGCAGCCGCTCCAACGAAGTCCTGTCATCCCGCGCGAGTTCACCCGCCGGTTGGCACCGTGGACTCAGGCGTGGTCCCTCACTCCCGGACCGAGTCGGCCCGCTGGGCCGCTTTCCGATCTTGGTATGGGTACTCGGCGTTCTACTGCACGCCGGGAGAGGAAGGCGCCCACGAGAAGGGCGGAGTGGAGCACGAGGGAGGAAGGTTCCGCCGCAAGCACCTGGTCCCGCCTCCGGTGGTGGAGAGTCTGGCGGAGCTGAACGAGCGCCTGGCGGCAATCGATGCCGCCGAGGACGCAAGGCACGTGCACGGCCGGCCGACCTCCATCGGCTTCGACTTCGAGCAGGAACGTCACCTGCTGCGGCCGCTGCCCGCGGACGAGTACGACACGGGGATCGACCTGACGCCGGTGGTACACCGCAACGGCCGGGTGACCGTCCGCCAGTGCTACTACTCCGTGCCCGCCCGCTTCATCGGGACGAAGGTGCGGGTGAAGCTGAAGGCGAACGAGGTATGGGTCTTCGAAGGCCGCAGTGTGATCGCCCGCCACCCCAGGCTGACACGTCGCTATACCTACCACGACATTCTCGACCACTATCTGGAGATCCTGCTGGTCAGGCCGGGTGCGTTCGCGGGGGCCGCGGCGCTCGCGCAAGCACGAGCAGAGGGCTCCTTTACCAGGACGCACGAGGCGTTCTGGGCCGCGGCCAAGAAGAGGGCGGGTGACCGTGAGGGCACCCGGATGCTGATCGAGGTGCTGCTCTTGCACCGGCAGTTGCCCGCCGACGCTGTGGTCGCCGGCATGGCCACCGTTCTGAAGGTCGGCTCGGTCAGCACCGATCTGGTGGCCATCGAGGCCCGCCAGGCCATGGAGAACCAGGAGCCCGAGGAAGTCGGCGGCGAGGCGGATACCGGCGGCGGGCACGACAGGCAGGCGAACGACACCGGCCATGACCACGAGGCGACTGGCGCGAAGGTGATCTCGCTCCACGCCCGGCGCCTGCCGCCGGACTTGCGCACCTCGCTGCCGGACATGAGCAAGTACGACCGGCTGCTGAAGCCGGTGACCACTCACGCGACGACGAAGGGCACGAGCGCATGACCCCCACCAAGACCGCCGAGGTCACGGCCGAGCGGGTGCCGCCGACGAGGATCCCTCTGCCGGGCGATCCGGAGGACGCGCTGATCGACGAGGCCTGCCGCGACCTTCGGCTGCCCGCGTTCCGTGAGCGCTTCGTCGAGATCGCGGCCACCGCGCGGCGCGAGCAGGCGTCCTACAAGCAGTTCCTGCTGGAGCTGCTGCAGATCGAGGTCGCTGACCGAGAGGTCCGCCGCCAGCAACGGCTGGTGCGGGCGGCGAAGTTCCCCCGGCCCAAGCGGCTGGAGGACTTCCAGTTCGAGAAGAACCCCAACGTCCCGCCCGAGGTCATTGGCGAGCTGAAGAACCCCGCCTGGGTGCAGGAAGGCCGCCCTCTGGTTCTGATCGGCGACAGCGGCACGGGCAAGAGTCACCTGCTGATCGGAGTCGGTACAGCGATCGCCGAAGCGGGCCTGACGGTCCGCTACACCACAACCTCGGCCCTGGTGAACGAGCTTGCCGAGGCCGACGCCGCCAGGCGCCTGTCCAGCGTGATCGCCCGCTACAGCAAGGTCGATCTTCTGTGTCTGGATGAATTCGGCTACCTGAATCTGGACAAGAAGGGCGCAAAGTTGCTCTTCCAGATCTTCACGGAGCGGGAGGAACGCAAGGCCACCGCGGTCGCGACCAACTCACCGTTTGCGGAGTGGGACAAGATCTTCAACGAGCCGCGGCTCTGCGCGGCCATCGCCGACCGCATCACCTTTCGATGCACCCTGATCCAGACCGGCACCGACTCCTACCGCTTCCAGGCCACTGAAACCGAGTGGCAGACCACTACGAGGTGACTGCCAGGCCCTCGTCTGCCGACCCGATCTGCGTGTGAAGGCGCCAGATCACACGGACTCCCGCCTCGCCAGGGGCTGTCGGTCCGTCGGGCAGCCGCACACGTTCCGCCTCGGTGAAGCCCAAGCGGCGGGCGACGGCACCGCTGGCGGGGTTGGCCTCATCGTGGTGGATCTCGATGCGGTCAATCTCCGGAAGCTGCTGTCCCGCATGCACAAGTGCCGCCGCCGCCATGGTGGCCAACCCCTTCCGCGTCCATGTGGGGTGCAGCCAGTATCCGATCTCAAGCCCGCCGGGACCGATCCGGCGCATCAGCCCGCAGCTGCCGATCACCGCTCCACCCGAGGTGATCGCATAGTCATAACCCTGCCCCGAACCCCACTGCTCTTCGCAGCGGGCCAGGTACTCCTCGGTCTGCTTCCGACCATGACTGGCTGCCCAGGGCATCCACGGCAGCAGGTGATCAAGCGACTCGGTGATTACCGGGTGCAGGGTCTCGATGTCGCTGACGCGCCATCGGCGCAGCTCGACCTGGTCAAATCGGAGAGTTTCAGCAGGCTGGTCCATGCGCAGGATGCTGCCTCAGCCCCACATGATCGACAACGCATTTACCAGCGTCCACGGAACCGGGCCCTTCTGAGCCACGCCTGTCAGGGACGCGAACCAGCCGGGCCCGGGGACCACAAACTATCGCGTCACGCCTACACCACCGCCTTGGACACCCCGTCTCCGCCCAGGCGCCACAACATGTCACCCGATAGGGGCGGCTCTCATTCTCGTTGCCGATCACGAAGCCATGGCGTTATCCATGCCCGCCACGGGCGGAGCAGCGTGGCTCTCAATCCCGTTGCCCAAGTGGCTCCAGTTCAACCTGTCGAAAACAATCCACCAGCCTTGCGACTGCTCGCCGCAAAGCGCGGCGCCTGCGTCACTCGGCTGGCACCCCGGGCGAGCACAGCACCGTACAAGGCCCTAGCGTGATCGTGCCTTGCGCTGACAGAACCGCAGGGCCCGGCGGCCCCTCTCACCGCGCCCTGGAAAGGGGCCGCCCCCTCCTCCAGCAACCGGCCTCATCCACTCGGCACAGCCGACATGTGCGCGGCCCGTGGGTATTCCATGCTGGCTCCGCCGTGGTCGGCCGAGCGCATACACCCCGGCCGGACCCCGGAAACACCGACCCCCGGCTCGCGACCGCCTGGCGGCTGATGGACCGTATCCCGGACGGCGCCACCGTGGCCGCCTCCAACCGGCTGGTCCCGCAGCTCACCAGCCGCACCCTGGTCAGCGTGTTCGGCCTGGGGGACAGCCGTCCCGACCCGGAGTGGATCATCGACGACAGCGCGCAACCGCAGGGCTGGCCGATCTCACCCGACGACGACCGCAGGCTGCTGTCCGAGGCGCGGAACAACGGCCGCTACCGGATTGTCGCGGACCAGGACAGCTACGTTCTCCTGCAGCGGCGGCCCTGACAGAGCCGCAGGCCGGCGACGCCGTGGAACTCGTGGCGCCTCCTACGTCTACCAATTTCACGTATGCGGCAGCGTCGAGCAGATCGTTGGTAGAGGCGCCCGCTGCCATCTTGATCTTGAAACAGCCAGGCGTCTTAGGCCTCGCTGTTGACCTCCTCGGGAGTGTCGGCGACGTCACCGTTCACCGCAATGACTTCGCCGGTCACCGGGGTGTAAATGGTCGGACTGCCGATCGCGGCTAGCCCCTCCAGGTTGTCCGGCGGTCGGTCGCTTCAGTCGCTTGGGTCGCTACCTCCTGCTCGATGCAGCGACCCAAGAGCCAGCGACTGAGCGACTCTTCGGTCGCTCCAGCGCACCGCGGCAAAGATCCAGGTCACAGCGCCCTTCCCTCGGTCACAGCGACCGAAGCGACTGGAGTACCGCATATATCAGAGCCATAGAGTGCGCTCGTGTGCGTCATATATAGAAAGCTTCAGTCGCTTCAGTCGCTGTTGGCGGTTCCATACCCTGTCTGAACTGGCGTTTTCTCCGTAAGACCGAGCAGCGACTGAAACACCCGTCGGTCGCTCCAGCCCCGCCCCGGTCGCTGGCAGACCCTCATCGATCGCATCATCGACACGGCGTCAACGTTGTTCCGCATGTGCTCCACGACCAGACCGGCCTCGTTCGCTAGTCTGTGTCCGTCGTTGAGTCGCTTCGGTCGCTGCTAGGGGGTGCAGATGCCTGCTGATCTGCAGTTTCCCCACAGCGACTCACATATGCCCACCCTCGCGGCTTCAGTCGCTGACCGCTCGCTCGCCACTGCGCAGTCGTGCGCCCGGCGCGGCTGGCCTGTGCATCCCCTTGCCCCTGGGCGCAAGACCCCGGCCGCGAACTGCAGCGACTGCCGCGCCAGCGCCCACGCGCCTGCCGATTGCCCCTGCCTGCGGGCAGACCGCTGGTGTCACGGCTTCCACGCGGCCACGCTCAACCACGACCGCATCCAGCAGTGGTGGGGGAAGCACCCGCAGTTCGGCATCGGCGTCTCCTGCGGCCCGGCTGGCCTGGTCATCCTCGACATTGACGCCCACCCCGCCGAACCGCCAACCCGCAACCGTGTCCTGCCCGGCATTCCCATCGGCGACCACGTCGACCTCACCGGCCTGGCCAACGGCTTCCATACCCTCGCCGTCCTCGCAGCCCTCCGCGGTCAGCAAAGCCCCGCCGACGACACCACCACCCTGCGGGTGCGCACCCCCTCCGGGGGACTTCACGTGTGGTACCGGGCCACCGGCAACCGCCAGTGGCTGTCCTCCGTCGGCTCCAGCGCCGGCCGGGCCCTGGCCTGGCAGGTCGACATCCGAGCCCACGGCAGCTACATCATCGCCCCAGGAACCACCACCCACCACGGCACCTACACCCCTGTCGGCGAGGCCCGCGAGCCCGCCGCCCTCCCCATGTGGGTCGCCCAGGAGCTCGACCGCACCGGCCACCTGCCCGCACCCAACATTGCCGCTCCCCGACCAGTCCCGCCACGTGCCCAGCAGGCTGTCCTCGCCGCCGGCGGCGGCCGGGGCCAAGCCGAGCCCACCCTCGCCGCAGTCCTTGCGCCGGTAGAGGCCTGCGGCCAGGTTGCCGAAGGGGCAGGCTTTTCCGCCACCCTCAACCGCGCCGCTTACACCCTCGGCGGCCTCATCGCTGCCGGCCGCCTCTCCGAGCAGGAAGTCGAGCAGGCACTCAAGGACACCGCGGCCGCGGCCCGCCCGGGCCAGGAGCGGCGCATCGAGCAAATCATCCGCAGTGGCCTCGCCGCAGGCCTGAAAAGGCCTCTCTACGCCAGCGGGAGGCGCTCATGACGTCCCCCGGCAAGGAGACTCTCTTCGAGTTCGACCCTGAAGCCGTCGCCGCCCAGATCCGCAACCAGGCCGCCACTGTGCCGCTGCCCGCCCAGACCACCACCGAGCGGCCCGTCGGCGAAGCAACCGCCAATGGCCTGTTGCCGGACACCCTGACCGACCGGGGCAACGCCAAACTTTTCGTCAAGCTCTACGCCAACGACTACCGGCATGTCCCCGGCATCGGCTGGTACCGGTGGGACACTACCCGCTGGCAGATCGACGAGGACGACACCGTCCTGTGGGCCGCTGGCGACCTGGCGGAGAGCATCGCTAGTTACGATCCCCGGGGTCTGTTCACCAACACCGCCCTGCAGTCGCACCGTCGCCGTGCCCTGTCCACCACCGGCATCAACGCCATGCTCACCCAGGCCAAGTCCGCGCCCGGCATGGTCCTCAACGCTGCCCGACTGGACGCCGACCCCTACGCCCTGTGCACCCCCAAGGGCATCGTCGACCTGCGCACCGGCCTGCTGACGACCCCTGATCCGAACAAGGACTTCCATTCCCGCTCCACAACCGTCGGCCCGCAGCAGATGCTCACCCCGCGCTGGCTGCGTTTCCTGACTGACACCTTCGGCGCTGAGTCCGTCGGCCACGAAATGATCGACTATCTGCAGCTGCTTCTCGGGTACTCGATCACCGGCGACGTCGGAGCCCAGATCCTTCCGTTCCTGTTCGGCTCCGGCAAGAACGGCAAGTCCGTCCTGCTGGACGTACTGATGAAACTGCTGGGCGACTACGCGGACGCGGCCCCGCCCGGCTTCCTGATGGCTAAACCGTACGAAGGCCACCCCACCGACCTCGCCGAACTCCACGGACGGCGCGTCGTCGTTTGCTCGGAGGTCAAGCCCGGCGACAAGTTCGACGAGGCCCGGGTCAAGCTGCTGACCGGCGGCGACCGGATCAAGGCCCGCCGCATGCGGCAGGACTTTTTCAGCTTCGAACCCACCCACAAGCTCTGGCTGCTGGGCAATCACCGCCCCGAAGTCGGCACCGGCGGCTTCGCGTTCTGGCGCCGCATGCGCCTGATTCCGTTCGAACGAGTCGTCTCCGACAGCCGAAAGATCGACAACCTGGCCGACATCCTCGTCATGGAGGAAGGCCCTGGCATCCTCGGCTGGCTCATCGACGGCGCCCGCCGCTATCTGGCCGGCGAGCGCGACCTCACCGGGCCCGAGCGAGTCAGGATCGCTACGACCGCATACGCCGAGACCGAGGACCACACCGGCCGCTTCTACGAAGAGTGCTGCCGCGTGGGCCCCGACCTGCGGGCCGAGCAGACGGCGCTCTACGCCGCCTACAAGGCGTGGTGCAACAATGAAGGCGCTCCGGTCATGTCCTCGCGTGCGTTCGCCTCCCGCACTCGCGAACTGGTCGGGCTGGCTTCGCCCAAGGAGATGATCCTGTCCAATCAGCGCAAGCACTACCCGGGCATCGGACTGCTCACCGACGACCAGAGGGATACCGACGCATGAGTTCCCTGATCAGCGCGGACGAGATCAGCCACGAGACCGAGTTCGTGTGGCTGGAGGACATCAACCAGCTCGATTACGTACGTCAGAGCCTGGACCGCCTGCCCACCCGCAAAGGCCGACCCGCCTACCACCGCGACGGCCGCATGATCGGGTACGCGATCCTCGGCTCCGATGCCAAGCCCTCCCGCGCCTCCGGTACCTTCCGGCGCCGCGTCTTCTGGCTTCTGCCCCACGACCGCGACAGCGAGCCCGACGGCCTGTACGCCAAGAGCGCACCCGCCGAAGCCGTCGACCCCCGCACCCTCGAACCGCGCATCAAAGGCTACAAGACCGAACGCTCCGAAGGCGGCCCTCCCTCCCTCGCCATGCAGGAACTCGGCATACAACTCCCGCTGTAACTCGCGCCCCTGACAGCAGCGACCGCGATGAACCAGGCGCCGACGAAGGTCGCCGCCGCTGCTGGCGTCATGCCTCAGCCACCTATGTCGGATGCCCGATCTGCCGGGGGTGGCTGATCGCGGCGCGGGAGCCTGTCAGGATAGTGGCATGGCGAATGAGACGGCGACGCACGACGAGCGGCTGCGGGACCTGGAGGCGGAGGCGTTCCGCACCGGTCGGACGCTGGCGGAGCACAGCGAGCAGCTGGCGACGATCCGTGAGCAGCAGCGCACCGCATTCGGGAACATCGACTCCCTTGCCGACGCCGTCGGCGCGCCGGGAGACCGGTCGGTCACCCAGCGCTTGGACACGATCGAGCGTGTCCTGTTCGCCCTCGCCCGGGCGCAGGATATCGACCCCGACGCCCTCTGAGCTTGCCCGTTTGAACGGCTGCGGCCCGCGAACACCAGGTGTTCGCGGGCCGCAGCCGTATGTGGGCAGGCCTGACGGCTGGACCGCGGTACCGGCTGCCGTATCCCCTCTGCTACTGGTTGTGATGGAGGCGGTGCTGGCGGGCGGTGACGAGCGTGCGCCACCGGGTGCGGGTGGCCTGTTCGCTGTCCAGCCACCGCGGCGCCGTGTGGTCGGCGGGGAGGGGGAGGCCGGCCATGAAGGAGGCGATGTCGGTGTAGTAGGCGTAGTCCCCGTCCTGGGTCTGTTCGCGCAGCTGGGAAAGGGTGGCGGCAAGTGCGTCGTGGTCGTCGAAGACGGCCTGGTGGAACGCCGCGGCGAGTTCGAGGGTGGGAATCATCGAGGCGAGGCCAGCGATGTCGAACTCGGTGCGCAGGGTGTGAATGCGGTCGTCGAGAGCAGGATCGCCGGCGTCGCGGATCAGAGCAGCGATGGCCGCGTTGATCGTGGTGGCGCGCAGGTCGAGGTTGGCCAGGAGCTGATGGGCCAGGTCGATTTCGTCGTCGGCCTGGTGGGGATCGTAGAAGGCGACGGCGAGAGCGCGCAGGGCTTGGTTGTGTGCGGCTTCGCCGGCTTTGGCGTGCTGTTCGGCTTCCGTGCGCCCGGCAAGGTAGGCCGCGGCCGCGCGTTCCGGTTCTCCCTGCAGCCACCACAGGTCGCCCAGGACGCGCTGGTGGCGTCCTTCCCATCCCAAAGTCTGTGCGGCGGCGTGCGCGGTGGGGAAGTCGCCGGCAAGCCGGGCGGCCTGGGCGAGGCCGCGCCGGGCGGCGGGGGCCAGGCGTCCGTTCCCGTCGGCGACCTGCTGGTATCCGCGGCGTGATTCCTGGCCGTGTCCGATGTCGCGGTAGGCCTTGGCCCGGTAGTACAGGGCCATCTCGTCAAGATCGGCAGGCAGGAGGCGGGTGTCGAGCACGGTGGTCAGCCGGGCGACGGTGCGGGTGCGGTGTTCGTGCTGGCGGCGGGTGAGGGCGCTGAGGAGTTCGACCAGGGCGTCGGCGGCCGTGTCCAGGCCGGTGTGGTCGCCGGTGTCGGGCGGGGCGAGGGGTTCCCAGACGGAGTCGCTGATGTATGCCCAGGCCGCGCCGGTGAGCCAGCCGAGGTCCAGGCGGTGGTCGCGGGCGAGGCGCAGGCCCTGGCGCAGGCAGGCGACCAGGAGGAGGCGGTCGCGGTCGGGGCCGGTGTGCCACTGCTCGCCCAGGGCGGTGAAGGCCCGCCTGGCGGCGTGCTGCCAGGCGCGCGGTGTCCAGCGGTCGTCGGTGGTACGGACGGCGGAGCGGATCAGGCCGTGCAGGTGGAACGGCCAGATAGCGAAGGGGTCTTCGCGGATGAAGGGCCGCTCGGTCAGCCGCTGGGCGGGAGCCTCGTGAGCGAGGCCGGCCGCCTTGGCGGCCAGGGGGATGTCGAAGGCGTCCAGGAGGCTGACCGAGCGCAGGACGTGCCGTTCGTCGGGGGTGAGGTCGGACAGGGTGCGGGAGACCAGGGCGGGGAAGTCGTGGTCGAAGTCGGCGGGCTGCGGGGCGCGGCCGCTGCGGCTCAGTTCCAGGAACCGGGCGACCGACAGGTCGAGGTACAGCGGCAGACCATGCGACCTGGTGGTGATCACCTGCCGGATGGGTTCGCCGATCAAGGGCTGCCCGTCGCGGGTGAGACGGCGGGCGAGGTAGTCGTCGCAGTCTTCGGGAGAGAAGTCGCCGATCAGCACCTGCCGGGGCGCGCCGGCGCGAGCGGGGGTACGGGCGGCGGGCACTGCGGATTGTGCGAGTCCGGGCCAGGAGGTGGGGCCGGTGTAGTCGAGCTGGCCCTGCAGGGCTGGATCGGCCCACTGCAGGCGGGAACGGCCGGTGATCACCCAGAAGGCTCCCGGCATGAGCCACACCGTGCGCTGGATGAGCCGCTCCAGGTCGCGGCGGGTTCGCTCACCGATGTCCTCGAAGGTGTCCAGCAGGATCACCGGCGTGACGCGTTTGCCCTGGGGGAGGCGGGCGAGCTCCCAGGCGAGCAGGTGCGGATAGTAGGACAGCGTGTCCAGGTCGGCCTCGGCCTCCAGCAGGTCCGCCAGCCGCGCGCATCCCGCCAGCGCCCGCGCGGTCTGCCTGTGCTCGCGCAGGGCCCTGATGAGCGCGCCGGTGACGGCGCCGACCACGGCGCCGACGGTGCCGGGCAGCGTCGGGCCTTGGGCGACTTCAGCGAGCGCGGACTCCATCTGCTGCGGCAGCACCTCGCCGAATCGGGCGGTCAGGCCGCGGCGGCGCAGGTATTCCTCCAGCGGCTCCCCGGGGTGGTTGGCCTCCCAGTAGCGGCGCAGCGCGATGTCGAAGGCGGGCAACGGCCGGCCGATGCGGGCCAGGGCGAGCCGGATCATGAGCACGATCTGCTCGAAGCCGGCCGTGGCGGACCGCGCGAGGTCGATCCGTACCGGGAGGATCCGGTCAGCCGGCCAGCCAGGCTCGCCCCACTGCGCCGGGCGCCGTCCCGCGTCGGCGAGCGCCGCCTCCAGCTGACGCGAGAGGGTGCTCTTCCCGACCCCGCCCACCCCGTGGAACACGATCACGTTGTGGCGGGGCGCCTCGAAATCCTCGACGTCGAAGCCGGGCGCGCCGGTGCGCTGCAGGTGAGGGCGGCGGCCAGAGCCTCCCACTGCGCCTGCCGGTTCGTGAACGTCTCCTGCGCCGCGACGCCACGGTCGTTCGTACTGAACAGCGCCCTGAGATCCCGGCCTGCCACATCCACCCCCGAAAAATGATCACTCGCGGGTCAACCTATGCCCGCCCTGCGGGATTTGGGGAGTCCGCCCCGCTGCCGTGACCCGCCTGAGCGACGGATTCAGGCCTGCCCACGCCGTGGAGCGCCATGGCGGCACCGAACCGGGCAGGCGGGCCGGGAGGACAATGACCCATCCGATCAAGATCAGAACAACGAGGGGGTTGCCATGCCCGGTACACCAGACGAGCCCGACTTCTCCGGCCTGGGCGGGGGCGAGGACCAGCAGGCGGACGACATCGTGCGGGAGGTGGTGGGCTGGTACAACGCTCAGATCATCGCGGAACGCCGCGCACCGGTGCCCGACGATGAGCGGATCGAGGCACTGAAGGCCGGCCGTGAGGCCGCGCTCGCTGACCAGGCCCAGCTGGCAACCGCCGACCCGGAGGAGGAGGCCCAGATCGCCGCCGTCTACGCGGCCCGGCTGAGAGAACTCAAGGAGTCGTAGCCAGAGGTCTGCCGTCGTACGGGCAGGGACCAGACAGTCGGGTGCGGCCGGTCGATACGGGCCGGCTGCATGCGAGGCGGCATCAGGGGCCGGGCGAGCGCGGCGATGTCGTCCAGTTCGCCGCGGTGGCGGGGCAGCGCGTGGTGGAGCTGGAGGAATGCCATGGCCTCCTGCTCGGTGTACGGGCGGAACCGTTCCGCGGCGAGCGCCCACGATGCCTGGCCGGAGCCGTCAGCTTCGTGGCGCAGCAGGGCCCGCCCGTCACGGCGGATCACGGTGATGGCCGCGATCTGCGGGTGCCGCTCGGCGACGGCGACGATATCGGCGAGCGCGTGGAAGCAGGTGTCGTGCCCGGAGCGCGTGGTGAACCGGCCGGTGCCGCCGATCTGCAGCGCCCGGGCGTACCGCAGCGGGGTAGCGAGCCGGCTGTCGGCTGCGCGTACGGCCAGGACGACGAGCTCCACCGGATAGCCGTCGGCCGCGAAGGACAGCGCGCTGTCGACAAACTCCTCCACGCTGCCGGGGGCGGCCTCGATCAGGACGTCGCCCCGGCGTCGGCGCACATATTCCTCGGCCCGGGAGAACCATGCGCGGCAGTCGGTGCGGATCGCCGCCCCGGCGCTGCGGGGATCGTCGCGCAGCAGCTGGAAGTAGTCGGGGTGCGAGGCCTTGAAGTCGTCGCCGACCAGCCTGGTCGTGCCGGTCCTCATCGCGCGCCGGACCATCCTGGCTGCCAGCAGCTTGCCCGCCCCGGGCTGGCCCAGGACATACACGGCGCGCGGGTCGTCCCGGGACGTGACATTGGCCAGGACGGCCGGGGCGATCAGCTCGTCGAAGATCCACCGGTGCTCATCGGCCGACAGCCGGTGATACGCGACCCCGGGCGGCGTCGCGGTGGGCTGGCCGGTGCGGCGGACCCGCTCGGACCAGGCGGCCGCGCGCTCGCTGTCACGCTGTACAGCCAGGCGCCGGTCCTCGTCGGCCAGTTCGGCGTGCACGCGCCGGTCGGTGCGGGCCAGTTCCCGGCGGAAGACGGCGGACTCGCGTGCGGTCCACGGCCGCGCCCGCTCCGCCCGCACCACCCGCTCCGCAGCTGGACGGCGCGTCCAGTTGCCCTCAGGGGTGAGCTCGTTGGAGTAGAGGACGGTGCCGTCGCGCCGGACGACGGTGACGCGGTCGGCTAGCTGCTCGGCCTCGATGACGGCAAGCGTGGCGAGCAGGCCCTTCGCGCAGGTGTCGTGGTTCTCCCAGGACACGTAGCGGCCGCCGCCGTCGGCGGCGGCCTCATTGAGGAAGCGATCCACAACGCCCAACTGACTCAAAGCCTCCGGAGTAGCCAGCGCGACCACCTCGATCCGGTGGCTGGCTGCGCGGTAGGTGCGGGAGGAGGCGCGGAATTCGTCCGGGTCGGCGAGCGCCGACTCCACCACAGCGTCGTAGCCCATCTCGCGAACGTGCGCTTCGACGGCGGCCTGCCACCGCGCGGTGTCGGGACGCACCAGGGCTCCGGCCGTACGGACGTCGGCCGCAAGGGCACTGGCGTAGTGATGGTGGAGAGGCTTGTACAGGTCCCGGCCGATCCGTACGGAGCCGCCGCGGCGGTCCAGGACGGCCTGCACGAGATCGGCAACCTGGGTCTTCCCGGCGCCAGGCTGCCCAGCAACGACGACCACGACGGGCCGGGCCTGTGCGACGGCGCCCTGCGTCGCGGCCGGGAGGATCACCCGGTGCAGCACGTCGAAGCTCTCCTGTTCGCACAGCATGGCCAAGCCGGTGTTCCTTTCTGCCACCGATCGGCCACCTGGGCGGCCATGCTCTCCAGCACACGGTCGGCTTGAATGCCTGCATCCCCAGGATGCGGCTCACGATCCGATAGGGGCACCACGTAGGGGCCCCGACCTCAGGGACTGGGTCTACAGCTCAGGAATGGGACTACTGCGAGTTGCGTGACTCCAGCTCGCGACGCAGGACATCGAGCGTGCGCCCATCCTCCACGTGCCACAGCGTCCATCCGTTGATCACGTTTCCGGTCACTGCCTCTGCCGCCTTGGACGGCGAGGGATACGGAGTGGCCTGACCATCGACGACCAACTGGCCGTCGGGTGTCACCACGGCGCGCCCGGACCGGTTGGCGCGACGCTGACGGAAGGACAGGACCGTGCCCGCCTCCAGCAGGCCCGCCTGCATGAGATCGGCCAGCGGACCGTGGGGGACTACCTGCCTCGGTGATGACGGCTTGTCCCCGGTACCGAGGGCGAGGGTGACGTGCACGGTGTCATCACCGCTCGCCTTCATCAGGTGCGCGATGACGGCCGGGTCGAAGTGGATGCTGAGCGTAGGCATGCGGCCTCCCCTTGCGGCAGTCCGGCCAGCCCGGACCACTCGCGCCACTCCCATCGTAAGGCATTCAGGAGGCTTTGTTTAGCTTCGATCTCAAGTGATTCAGGAGAAATCCGTCCGAGTCAATATCGGCTGCCTCGTACGCGATCCGTACGGTAAACGAACGCGAATATTACGATTATGGGATTAAGCTGCCGCTGGGGAGGTGCTTCATGTCCGAGTTGTTCGACGCGGTCGACGCGCTGGTCGCATCCCGCGCTCCGCTGCCGCCGGCGGAGGAGCGCAAGCGACTGCGCCAGGCCCACGGCCTGACGCTGGACGACGTGGCCGCCGCGCTGAAGGTGCGCCGGGCGACAGTGTCCGGCTGGGAGTCGCTCAAGAAGACGACCGAGCCGCGCGGCCCCGAACGTGAGGCGTACGCGCGGCTGCTGAACAAGCTCGCGGAGCTCTACCCCACGCCCACCGCCGCCCCGGACCCGGTACCGGCCACGCTCACCAGCCAGCCCGCCCCGCAGGAGCGAACTCTGTCCACCGGCCTAGCCCCGAACGCTGTGGTCATCACTGAACACGAGAACACCCAGACCATCTCCGCTCCCGTCGCCCCTGCCGAGCAGGCCGCGCCGCGTCCGGCGCGCGCCGCCAGGCTGTCGTCGGTGTCGGGTCGTCCGGGCGCGAGGAAGGCGGCGCCGGGGGGTACTCCGGCGGGCGGCATCGACCCGCGTTTTGAGAACGGGCCGCTGGCGGTCGTCGACGTCGAGGACCGGCAGGTGCTGGCGTACTGCACCGGCGGCCTGGTCCTGGACGTGCCCGCCAAGTCCCTGCCGTCCCTGGTGGACTGGACGCTCAAAGAGGCGCAGCTCGGGCAGCCGAAGCTGTCCGGGCCGGGCAAAGACGCCGACCCGCTGCTCGTGCTCACCCAGGCCGCGCTGGAGCGCTACGGCCTCCCCGTCGCGCTCACGGAGGAGGAGCGCCTCGCCGGGCGCATCCCAGAGGGCCACAAGGTCATCAAGCAGCTGGCACGCGCGGACTGGCAGCTGACGAAGCGCGGGTTGGGGCCGTGGGCGCGGATCTACCGCCCCGCCACCGGCTCGGACCGCCAGTGCGTGCAGCTGTGCATCCCGTCCTGGCACGCGCTGGACACCCGGCACTGGGGCGAGGCCGGGCAGCTGGCGCCGGCGGAACTCGCCCGGCTCCTGGGCGTGTACGCGTCCCGAGTGATGACGCCGCGCGGCTCCACCGCTGTCACCGGCCTGGAGCTGATGACCGCACTGCACCCGCCGACCCGCGCCTCCGAGCCCGACGCCGACGGCAAGCGGCACTCCGAGCACAACCCCGGCAGCCTGGGCAAGGACCCGGTGGACTGCGCCCCGTGCGAGGCCCCCGACGGGCACCCGCTGCTCAAGGATCTGCCGCGCTTCCACGTCCGCGGCCCCGGCGAGAAGCTGTTCGAGGAGGCCTACGACTGGGCGCGGCCGATGACGGATGCCGAATGCACCCTGCGGCACCTGGTCGGCATCGACGTGAACATGGCCTTCGCCGCCGGAGCGAACGGCCTGGTCGTCGGCCTCGGCGCGCCGACGCACGTCAAAGCGCCGGTGTTCGACCCGAAGCTGCCCGGCTCGTGGCTGGTGGACCTGTCCCACGTCGACCTGTCCCGGGTGAAGGTCGCCAAGGACAAGTGGGCGGACCTGGACACGAGCCTGCTGCCCAGCCCGTTCACGCCGAAGGGCGAGCGGCCCGAGGGCCCAGCCTGGTACGCCACGCCCACCGTCGCGTACGCGGTGGAGCTCGGCTACGACGTCGCGCCGATCGAGGCGTGGGTCCGGTACGAGAACGGCCGCTACCTGGACGGTTGGTACAACCGGCTGCGCGACGCCTTCCTCGCCACGATGGCCGACCTCAGCGTGCACGCAGACATGGAGCCGGCCGACTTCCTGACAGCCATGGACAGCTACAAGGAGCGCGACCCCGAGCTGGCGATCGTCGTGTCGGCGATCAAGGCGACCGTCAAGGGCGGCCTGGGCAAGCTACGCGAGCGCCCGCGTGGTGAGGGCTGGCGGCCCGGCGAGCCGTGGCGGGCTCTGTCCCGCCCGACGTGGCGGCCGGACATCCGCGCGGCGGTCATCTCCCGCACCCGGATCAACCTGCACCGCAAGCTCGTCAAGCACGCGGCGTTCACCGGGCAGTATCCGGTCGCGATCCTGTCCGACTGCGTTGTCTACGCGGCAGGCGGGCCCTCTCCGCTGGACTTCCTGCCCTACCGGGACGGCAAGCCGCTGCCCGGCGGCTTCAAGCTCGGCATCAACCCCGGCCTGGTCAAGCACGAGGGCACCCAGAGCGTCCTGTGGGGCGAAGAGGTCCGCGAGCGGTTCAACGCCCCGGAACTCAACCTCGCCCGCTACATCAAGGACGGCACCGTCACCGACGCCGACAACGGAGAGTAGGAGAAGGCGACGATGAGCCTGTTCGGCGACGGCCTGGACGCCGCGGTGCAGAAGTCGTTCACCCGCCCGGCGCCCAAGAGCGCGGGCGCCCAGATGCGATACCTGGTCAAGCAGCTCAAGGGCACCAAGCCGGTCGCCCAGATGCTGCGCATCTCCCAGCGCACCGTCGAACGGTACGTAAAGGACCAGATCAAGAAACCGCGCCCGGACCTCGCCGCACGCCTGGAGCGCGAGGTGAAGAAGCGGTGGCAGCCCCAGATCCGCGCCAAGGCCCGACAGAAGGCGGCGACCACCGGCGGCATCGTCATCGACACCCGCGCCCGGATCGGCTACACCGCGCCGATCGGCTCCACCGACGAGGACCGCCTCCGTCATCTCACGGTGGCGCTGCCGCCGCAGTACGCCGCCCGTCTCTTCAAGGCCCAGGAGGCCGGCGCCACCGAGCAGCGGCTGCGGGAGATCGCGGCCGAAGGACTCAAGGAGGTGTACTTCCAGGACGGCGGCCGCCGTGCCGGCCAGCTGGAGGAGGTCCGCTTCACCGACATCGAGCACCTCGAGTTCGACCTGTAGCAGCCACGTCCCGAACAGCCTACGAGCCCGGACCAACTGGTCCGGGCTCGCTCGCGTATCCGCGGGGGTCGGATGTTCATGCACGCGACGCCGTGCTCAACGACGTCCCCGCGCGCCGGTCACCCCGCGCCCGTGGCGTCGCCGGGCGACGGCCGGCCATCGCCCGCGACGAGTGCCGTATCGACGAAGGCCCGCACGAGCGCGGCGACCTCGGACGCCGTGACGTCCTTCGTCCACCGGCTGGCGTGCCAGCCGCTGCACTCCAGCTGGAACCGGTGAACACCGTGCTCGTGCTCCACCTCGCGGGCGTACGGCTGCCTGCTGCACCGCCCGTGCCGCTCGGTCTGCTCCAGGTGCGCGCGGACAACACTGGTGTGGAACCGGCGCGGCAGCGTCCGCTGTTCGAGGCAGCCGCGGCACTCCAGGAGGTGCAGCGCGGCGCCTTCCAGCCGGAGGAAGCAGTGCGGGAGGCCGGTGCCTTCGCGGGTGTTGCAGCTGCCGCAGAGCGGGCCGCGGACGTAGCCGTGCTCGTGGCAGTGATCCCACGCCGTCGCAGGACTCTCGTTGCACAACCGGCACAGGTAGTCGTCTGCCCGTGTGCTGAGCCGGCGCAGCGCGTCGTACAGCACGCCCCGCAGGTGGCCGGTGTACAGCTGGCAGGCTTCCCCTGCGCAGGGCGGGCACATGGTGACGTACCCCGTCCTGGTGTTGTACCGCCTCCAACCGCCCCAGTAGGGCCCCTGCGCCCCGCAGGAGCAGAGCCGAGCCCGGGCGGTCAGTTCACTCTCCCGCTGCTCCCAGCGGCCCAGCAGCTCCGCGTAGGCGCGAGGCAGAAGCCAGGTCTCGCCCGACCAGGCCATCAGTTGCAGAGGCCGGGTGCCGGCGATGTTCTGCAGGTGCCGGGCCCGACTGCTGGACGTGACGAACTCCTTCCACGTCAGGTCGCCGGGCAGACCGTTCGGCCCGATGTCCCTCCAGGCGCCCCACTCCTCGTACGGGCGCTCCTCCCGGAGCAGCTTGTTGCGGGCCCGGTCGACCATCCACGACACCAGCCGACGCCGCCAGTCGGGGCGGTGGCACTCCTCCGGATCGCGTTCCGGGATGTCGCGGTACGGGGGCAGCTGCACGTCGACGACGTCGTCCAGGTCCAGCTGCAGCTCCACGAAGGCCCGGCCGGCGGCGCGGATGTCCCGCTCGTCGTACATCCAGCGGACCTTGTGCCTGTAGCAGCGCACCGCTATGTCGCCGAAGAAGACGTGACCGTGCTGCCGCAGGCCAGGCATGTGGAGGAGTTCGTCGGGGTCGTGATCTCGCCTGTGATAGCAAATCTGTATCTCCACTACGCGTTCGACATGTGGCTGGTGCGGGAGTTCCCGCAGGTCACGTTCGAGCGTTACTGCGATGATGCGGTGATTCACTGCCGCAGCGAGCATCAGGCCCGCCGGGTGCGGGACGCGCTTGCTGCGAGGCTGGCGCAAGTCGGTCTGGAATTGCATCCGGACAAGACGCGCGTGGTGTATTGCAAGGACACCGACCGGCGTGGCTCGTTCGAGCACACGTCGTTCACGTTCCTCGGGTACACCTTCCGGCCGAGGCTGGCCAAGAACCGGTACGGGAAGCACTTTGTGAGCTTCCTGCCCGCGGTCAGCAAACAGGCGATCAAGGCTATGGGCAAGGAGATCCGGTCCTGGCGTATCGCCCGTCGCAGTGACAAGTCCCTCAACGACCTTGCGCGGATGTTCAACAGCATCGTGCAAGGGTGGATCAACTACTACGGGCGCTTCTACAAGTCCATGTTGTATCCCCTTCTCCAGCGCCTCAATGACTATCTGGTGCGCTGGGCTTGCCGGAAGTACAAGCGGCTTCGCCGCCGGGAGAAGAAAGCTCGGGAACTGCTGGCGGGTACTGCCCGCCGGTACCCGAATCTATTCGCCCACTGGCGGCTCGGTCTCAAGCCTGCTGGCTGGACGATGGGAGCCGTGTAAGCCGAGAGGCTTCCGCACGGTTCTGCGAGCGGCGGCGGGTGAGACTCCCGCCGCCGACTCACCTCGTGGTCCTGTGCCCGACCAAGGAACGTGCAGAGCAGGCACGGAAGTTGGCGGGCGCGGTACTGGCCGGACTCGGGCTGCGGCTGCATCCGGACAAGACCGGTATTGTCCACCTCGCCAGGGGTGGTCAGGGCTTCGACTTCCTCGGCTTCCACCACCGCAAGGTGGAGTCGTGGCGTCGGCGCGGCAGGTTCCACCTGCAACGCTGGCCGTCCGAGCGGGCGATGGGGGTGCTGCGGGACAAGATCCGCGCGGCCACCGACCGCCGCCAGGTAGGACGGCCGCTGTCGGCCGTGGTCGCCGACCTCAACCCCGTACTGCGGGGCTGGGCGGCGTACTTCCGCTGGGGCAACTCGGCCGGGAAGTTCTCCACGATCGACAGCTACGTTCACGAGCGGCTCGCGATCTTCGACAATCGCAAGCGTGCCATCCCCGGCCGCCGGTGGGGCAAGCGCCACGACGGCGCATGGCTCAACCGGCTCGGGGTGTTCCGCCTGTCCGGGAACGTACGCAGGGTGGCGGTGCATGCCAGCCGGTGAACGATGTCGGTAAGCCGGGTGCGCGAGAAGCGCATGCCCGGTTTGACGGGCGGGGGCTGGAAACGGAGCCCTCACAGGCCACCGCGCCAGTCCCCGACCCTACTCAGCCGCGCTGCCGTGCGCACTCGTAGGACCTCGTCGCCCGCAACGACACACACGGGCATGCGCATGTATGGGGCGAACCTCTTCAGCAGGCGCCCCATCTCGTACCCGACGGTGCCAGCGTCGGTGTCCGCGGTGGTAATGACGGCGATGACCATGTCCACCACTCCGCGTGTGATACCTGGATGGTTCTTGAAGGCCGCGGTGCGGCCGGCACTCTGGACCAAGAACAGACAGTCATCTCGCTCGATGACGACCTGCCTTGGAGGCATCTGCTTGTTCGTCGGGCCGGTGATGTTTGCCGCGAGCGATGCCACCACGCTGAGTGCGGCCGAAAGCTCGTCCGCCCAGTCCTTGCCGACCTCGTTGTCCAGCAGGCGCAGTCCGTCTTGTGAGAGCAGGACGGCGTGCGTGACTCCCGGCACCTCGGAGACGAAGGCCCGCAACTCGGAGGCGAAGGTCCGCAACAGCCAGGCACTTTCAGCCTGTTGTCCTCTCGCTCTCGCATGGGACGTCGGCTCGCCACCGGCCACGTTGAACATCTCGAGATGGGTGCTCATAGGAATCGCTCCGGAGGAGGAAGGAGGGGCCGACGGCCGTAGCAGGGCCATCGAGGACATGGATCGGTTAGAGATGATCAGGACGGGGGCTGGTCGGACGAAGCGGACGGCGGCCCGACGGTGCCGCCGTCCTTACCGTCGTTGCGGAAGGCGGCTGCCAGACCGGGCGTCGCGACCGTCACATGGCTTTGGCTACCACCTGCTGCTGTGCTTCCTGGACAACACTGGCGAAGCCCTGGCCCGTATACCGCGGCCAGGGCTTCGCCGGTCATACCGCCGCTGACCACATCACCACTGCTGCATGCAGCAGCCCGCATCGCCCGTCAAGGCCGCCTCCACTTGCGGATTTCCGCCGACTGGGCCTGGCGACATGAGCTGCCGAACGTTTTTCTGTCTTGCGAGCCAACAGGCGGTGCTTGGAAGGGAGTTAACAGTCGGGGTGCGCGGTATCGAGCTGATCCGACTTCGCCGCGTCACGTATGGCTTTGACTCGCCCTCGCACACAGAACCAGCCGATGACAAGCGCAGCGACGATCACCGGCAGAGCCATGACAGTGATGCGTCCAGGGCCATTGTCAGCCCACATCAGGATGAAGACGCTGAAGAGGAAGAGAAGGGTGACTATCTCGGTAAATGGCGATCCAGGGAGCCGGTAGGAGGGCCGAGTGATCAGCCCGGCCTGCGTCTTCCGCCAGAACAGCAGATGGCAGATCATGATCATCCCCCAGGTGGTGAGGATGCCGATGGCAGCGAGGTTGAGCACGATCTCGAACGCGTCGGCCGGTACCACGAAGTTGAGTCCCACGCCGAAAACGCAGAATCCACAAGTGAGCAGTATGCCGCCGTAGGGGACCTGGGACCGGCTCATGGCCCCAGTGAACTTCGGCGCCGATCCTGCGATTGCCATCGAGCGGAGAATCCGACCGGTCGAATAGAGCCCCGAGTTCAAGCTCGACATCGCCGCGGTCAGTACGACGAGGTTCATCACGCTGCCCGCTGCGGGTATCCCGATGTGGGACAGCACGGTGACAAACGGGCTCTCCTTGGACGTGTACTCGTTCCAGGGCAGCAGCATGGCGAGAAGTACCACCGAGCCGACATAAAACAGCGCAACACGCCACATGATCGAGTTGATGGCTTTGGGAACGCTCTTTCCGGGCTCGCTGGTCTCGCCCGCGGTCACTCCGACCAGTTCCACTCCGGCGTAGGCGAAGACGACGCCCTGTACCACCATGAGCATGGGCAGCAGACCATTCGGAAAGATGCCACCAGTGTCCTGGATCAAGTGGGGCCCCGGCGTGTGGTCACCGATCGGATGCTGGGTCACCAGCAGATAGATCCCAATACACATGAAGGTGACCAGCGCTCCGACCTTTATGATCGCGAACCAGAACTCGAGCTCTCCGAAGATCTTCACGGAGATCAAGTTGACCGCCAGCACGATCGCGAGCGCGATGAGCGCGATAAGCCACTGGGGCATGGAGCTGAACATGCCCCAGTAGTGTGTGTAGGTCGCTACCGCCGTGATGTCGGCGATCCCCGTAGTCGCCCAGTTCAGGAAGTACATCCAGCCGGCCGTGTACGCGCCCTTCTCGCCCATGAATTCGCGGGCATAAGAGACGAACGCCCCGGATGATGGGCGATACAGAACGAGTTCCCCCAAAGCTCGCACCACGAGGAATGCGAAGACGCCGCACACGGCGTATGCCACCGCCAAAGACGGCCCCGCCACGGCAAGCCGCCCACCCGCGCCCAGGAACAGCCCGGTGCCGATGGCGCCACCTATAGCGATCATGCTGACGTGCCGAGACTTGAGAGACTTGCTGTAACCGGCGTCGCCGGCATCGACGTGAGAGCCGTCAGGATGGTGGTCGAGTGACTTGAGGGTTTGCTGAGTCACGTGTTCGTTCCGCTTTCATGGGAGACTGGTGCGGCGAGGCCGCATGGAAGTGTCAAGAGTTGTCTCGACACAGTCGAACAACGCTCCATCGCCTGGACGGCAGCGTCTTCCGAAGCCGGCGACTACGTTGAGGGGGCCTTGAGTTGGTGATGCGGCTGTCGGGTGCCCACCAGCTTTGGAGGCCGGAAGGGTGGCGAAGATCCAGATGATCTCGGTAAATACTCAGGAGAACCGGGCCGCCTGACCGTATGTGAGAACAATTCGAAGCAGGACGCTCACGTCCCAAGCGCCGATCTCGGTCTCCTGAGCCGCCCCCGTGAGTCGACGACGGAGTCGCGCGGCTTCAGATGGGAACGAAAAGTGCGCCGGTTACAAGCGGCACGGGATGTCGGTGCGCCAGCGGCCAGCGGCCAGCGGGCCCGGTCATGCGTCACCCTGCTGAACACAGGGTGGTGAGCCATGCTTGCGGGCGCGACGAGAGTGACCTTGCCTGGGCCGGTCTCCTCCCGCCCCGGGCCAGGGGTTGCCCACGAGCGGATCCCTAGCGCCCGGATCGCACGTGGTATCGAGCCCACCCGAAGGTTTGGTCCCACTTATCTTGCAGTATGACAAGTCCACGGGGGGCAGCATGGACTACTAGGCGCCTTCGAATCGAGGATTACTTCATGAAATGATCCGAGGGGCCTCAAACGATAGGTCCGTGGGATCATTCACCTTCAAATCGTTACCGAGTAGTCGATGGTCGAGTGAATATGCGGTTCGTCTATTTTGCCCAGATAGAGTGCGGTGTGCTCATGCGGGTCCACGCCTCCTTCTCTGTCGGACGGTCCATCACCGACCCGTTTGGCCACCAGCCTCAGCAGGTCTGGCGCCCCGCCCTCGGACAAGACGGCCCCTGCGAGAAGGCGCCCAGGTGCCGAAATCACCGGCCTGGTCGACCTGCCTGGCTTGACCGAGGGCACCTAGGGCGCGTATCGGGTCGTGATCAATCTGCGGGAATCGCCCTCGCGGCGGGGCCTGGACCGGTAGATCTTCTTGCGTGACACGAGTGCAACTGACTGACGAGGAATGGGAGTTCATCGAGCCGTACCTGCCGATCGGCGAGTACGGCCCCTACCCCGAGCGGCTGCGGCAGCAGTTCGAGGGCGTGATCTGGCGGTTCAAAACCGGCGGGCAATGGCGGGAGATGCCACAGGTGTTCGGCGCCTGGTCGACCGTCTCCAACCGCTTCCCAGCGGGGCGAGGTGGACCTGTCCCTGGTCAGCATCGACTCCACCACCGCGCGCGCTCACCACGACGCCGCTGGGATGCACCTGGACCAGGACGTCCTTACCGCCCTGGAGAAGGCCGCCGTCGAGGAGGAGAAAACCAGGTCAAAAGGGGTGGCTCGGAAGAACGAAACGGTCATCAAGCCGAAGCAGATCCCGAGCGGGAGGAGCGACGACGCACCCGGCGCCGACGCAGACTCGGCCTGAAGGCCGCCCTCCTGGGACGCTCCAGGGGCGGGCAGACCAGCAAGGTCCACCTCGCCGCCGACCGCAAGTGCCGCCCGCTGGCGTTCATCCTCACCGCGGGCCAGGCCGCGGACAGCCCGCAGTTCATCCCCGTGCTCAACAAGGTACGGGTCCGCGGGCCCGTCGGCCGCCCCCGCACCCGCCCGGACGCGGTCGCTGGGGACAAGGCCTACTCGTCCCGCGGCAACCGGGCCCACCTGCGCAAACGCCACATCAAGGCGGTCATCCCCGAGAAGTCGGACCAGGCCGCCAACCGGAGGAAGAAGGGCTCCAGGGGCGGTCGGCCCGTCAGCCACGACGCCGACCTCTACAAGGAGAGGAACACCGTCGAGCGCCTGATCAACAAGCTCAAGGCCTGGCGAGGCATCGCCACTCGGTACGACAAGACCCCGGACAGCTACCTCGCCGGTCTTCACCTACGCGCCTCAATGATCTGGCTCAAGGACCTCACGAAAACCGCCCCTTGATCACAATTCGATACGCACCCTAGTACCTCGACTTTCGCTGTTCTCGCGGAGCCGGTGTGATCAGGCTGTGTGCTGGATGCCGGCTTGGGCCCAGGCTTGGTGGACGGCCTGGATTTCGGCGTCTGTCGGCTGGATAGTGTCCCTGCTCGTGGTGTAGGCGATCAAGGCGCCGGAATCCCCAGGTCAGGGGCAGTGACTCCTCCGGGCCCGGGTTTCAACTCGCCTCA
>NZ_JBIARC010000055.1:0-51962 GCF_042889625.1 Streptomyces sp. NPDC002573
TCGAACAGCCCATCGCCACCACTCATACCGAGATCATCCCGCATGAATGATCACGAACCGCAGACGGGTTGCCGGTTACTGAGACACGCTCCTAGCCATTGCTGGGGGCGTAGTTGTGAAGCGCGCGTGTCCGCCCTGCCGTGAAGGAATCTCCCATGGCCCAGTCCACAGCCTTGCCTGTCATCGACGTCTCCCGCTTCCGCGCCCCGGACGCGGACCGTGACGCTTTCCTCGCCGAACTCCGCTCCGCCGCCCACGAGGTGGGCTTCTTCTACGTATCAGGGCACGGTGTGTCAGCGGCACTGCGGGAAGAGGTGCTGAGCGCGGCCCGCCGCTTCTTCGCGCTGCCGGAGGAGCAGCGGCTGGAGATCGAGAACCTCAACTCACCGCAGTTCCGCGGCTATACGCGCACCGGCACCGAATACACGGGGGGCAGCGCCGACTGGCGCGAGCAGATCGACATCGGCCCGGAGCGGGCGGCGCTCGAGACCGGCCCGGACGATCCCGACTATCTGCGCCTGATCGGCCCCAACCAATGGCCCTCCGCACTACCGGAGCTGCGGGACATCGTGCTGCGCTGGCAGGCGGAGGCGCTGCGGGTGAGTCGTGAGGTGCTGCGGGCGCTCGCCGCGGCGCTCGGGCAGGACGAGGGCTACTTCGACCAGTGGTTCGACGGCGAGGCGGCCGTGCACGTGAAGATCGTGCACTATCCGCCGCGCGTCGCCGAGGACGCAGACCAGGGCGTGGGTGCGCACAAGGACTACGGCTATCTCGCGCTGTTGCAGCAGGACGAGGTCGGCGGGCTCCAGGTGCAGCGCGAGGACGGCGAGTGGATCGACGCGGTACCCGTGCCCGGCGCGTTCGTGTTCAACATCGGTGAGATGCTGGAGATCGCGACCCAGGGCTATCTGAAGGCCACTCAGCACCGGGTGGTCAGTCCGCAGCCGGGTGTTCACCGTTACTCGATCCCCTTCTTCCTCGGCCCGCGCCTGGACGCGGTTGTCAGGCCGCTGCAACTTCCCCCGGAGCTGGCGGCGTTGAGCCGTGGAGTGACCGACGACCCGGACAACCCGCTGCTCGCGGCCTTCGGGGAGAACGCGGTCGTCGGCTGGCTCCGCTCGCATCCGCGGGTCGCCGAGCGCTGGTGGTCCGAGGCCCTGGTGAAGCGGGAGGCCGAGAACCTATGAGCAACTGGGCCTTCGAGACCCGTCAGGTGCATGCCGGTGCCGTTCCGGACCCCGCGACGGGCGCCCGGGCGGTGCCGATCCACCAGGCCACCAGCTACGTCTTCCGGGACGTCGCGCACGCCGCCGCGGCCTTCGAACTGTCCGACCTGACCACCCACGCCTACACCCGGCTGTCGAACCCCACCACCTCGGTGGCCGAGGAGCGCATCGCCGCGCTGGAGGGCGGGTCGGCCGCGGTCGCCGTGGCCAGCGGCCAGGCCGCGACGAGCCTCGCCCTGCTCAACCTGGCTCGCGCGGGCGATCACATCGTCGCTTCGTCGTCCCTGTACGGCGGCACCCGCACCCTGCTGGAGCACACCTTCGCCGACTTCGGCATCGATGTCACCTTCGTCGACGACCCGGACGACCTGGGCGCCTGGCACACGGCCGTACGTCCCACCACGAAGGCGTTCTTGGGTGAGACCATCGGCAACCCACGCGGCAACATCCTCGACAACGAGGTGGTGGCCCGCATCGCCCACGAGGTCGGCGTGCCGCTCGTCGTCGACAACACCGTGCTCACGCCCTACCTGCTGCGCCCGTTCGAGCACGGCGCCGACATCGTCGTGCACTCCACCACCAAGTTCCTGTCCGGCCACGGCACCGGTATCGGCGGGGTCGTCGTGGACAGCGGGCACTTCGACTTCGGTGCCGACCCCGATCGATGGCCGGGACTGACCCGCCCCGATCCGACCTACAACAGCCTGTCCTTCTGGGACTCCTTTTCCGACCTTGGCCTTGCCTACGCGCTGCGCCTGCGCACCCGCCTGGTCCGGGATCTGGGACCGGCCGTTTCCCCCTTCAACAGCTTCCTGCTCCTGCAGGGCCTGGAGACGCTCAGCCTGCGCATCGAACGGCACGTGGCCAACGCCCAGTCGCTCGCGGAATGGCTGGAGGAACAGCCCCGGGTGACGCGAGTGCACTACGCCTCCCTGCCCTCCAGCCCGTGGCAGACGCAGGCCAAGCGGTATCTGCCGCGCGGTGCCGGAGCGGTCCTCGCCTTCGAACTTGTGGGTGGCCTGGAGGCGGGCCGGCGATTCGTCGAAGGCGTCCGGCTGTTCAGCCATCTCGCGAACATCGGCGACGTACGCAGCCTCGTCATCCATCCCGCCTCCACCACCCACGCCCAACTGGACGCCGGTCAGCAGGCCGCAGCTGGTGTCACCCCCGGCCTGGTGCGGCTGTCGGTCGGGATCGAGGGTATCGACGACCTGATCGCCGACCTCGACGCAGGGCTGAGAGCCGCCGTCGTATGAACCCCGTCGCCAGCACCCGAGGAGCACGATCCGCCATGCGCCGCAGCACCGCCCTCCGGCTCGCCGCCAGCTCAGTCCTCGCCGGCCTGGCCGCGACCGCCTGTGGCACCGGCGCGGCCGACGACCCGGCGAACGCAGGGCCGAGCAGCCTGGACGCCTTCGCCGAGCGCGTCATCCCCGGGTTGCGGCGCCGCAGCCTGTTCCGCACCCACTACACGCGCCGCACACTGCGCGATCACCTGGGCCTGCCGCAGTCGTCCCGGCGGGCGTAGTGCTCCCGGGAGAAGACCGCGCCGCACGGCGGGTGCTGCTGGTGTGCATGGCGGCGGGCGGGACGACCCTGCTGGACCAGGCTGTGCTCAACATCGCGATCCCCAGCATGCGCCAGTCGCTCGGGGCCACCGGGGCGGACGTCCAGTGGATCGTGGCCGGGTACTCGCTGGCCTTCGGCCTGGCCCTCGTCCCCGGTGGCAGCCTCGGTGACCTGCACGGGCGCAAGCGGCTCTTCATGGCCGGGGTGGCGGTCTTCCTCCTTGCCGGGGTGACGGCCGCGACCGGAGGTGAGCCGGAGACCCTGATCGGTGCCCGGCTGGTCCAGGGTGCTGCGGCCGGGCTCGTCAACTCGCAGGTGATCGGCACCATTCAGGACGTCTTCCACGGTCCGGCCCGCGGGCGTGCGCTTGGCCTGTACGCGGTCACCGGCGGCGTGGCCACGGCCCTCGGCCCGCCACTCGGCGGTGCGCTCGTCGCCGGACTCGGCCCCGAGGCGGGCTGGCGGTGCTGCCTGTTGATGAGCACTCCGTGCGCCGTACTCACCCTGACCCTCGCGGCCCGCCTGCTGCCTCCGCCCAGGCGCACCGCCCGCAACTCCCGGCTGGACGTCCTCGGCCTCGGTCTGCTCTGCGGCTGCACGCTGACGCTGATGGTGCCCTTCATCCGCACCCCGGACGGCGGGGGAGAAACACTGCTGTGGGGCACCGCGGTGGGCGTGCTGGCAGCCGTCTTCGCCGTGCACCAGCGCCTGCGGGTGCGGCGGGGTCGTCAGCCACTGGTGCACCCCGCGCTGACCTCGTCGAAGCCGTACATGCTGGGCACAGCCGTCGCCATGGCCCAGTTCGGCTCCTCACTGGCCGCGTTCCTCGTACTCACCGTCTTCCTGCAAAGCGGCCTCGGTCTGTCCGCTCTGCTCACGGCGGCGGTCACCCTCCCCGGGGCGGTCGGGATGGGCATCTCCTCGGCCCTCGCCTGGCGGCTCGTGCGACGGATCGGACCGCGTACGGTGACCGTCGGGCTGACCCTGGGCATCGGTGCCGCCCTGACGGGAGCGGCAGTCGCGCTCTACGCGCCGACGGAGGCGCTGCCGATGGCACTGGCCGGGACGCAGCTGATGTCCGCCACCGCCGGAGGGCTCACCGTCTCGCCCAACCAGACCCAGGTGCTGCAGCATGCTCCGGCCGAGGCCGCGGGAGTGGGCGGCGGCGTCCTGCAGATGGCCCAGCGCATCGCGGCGGCCATCTGCCTCAGCGCCGTCCCGGCGGTCTATCTGCACGCCGCTTCCGGTCCCCCGGGAGACGGTCAACCTCGGACCGGGTACGCGCTGGCCTCCTGTGTCTGCGCGGGCCTGCTCGCCGTTGCCCTGCTGCTGTCCTCGAAGCGCCGCCCCGTCCCGCCGTCTCGCCTGTCCGCACCACCGTCGGCGCACCACGCCGGCGCGGTTCCCCGCTCCAAGGAATCGACCTGATCCCCCGCGACGCGGGTGCCACACCTCGCCCTCTTCATGCCTCAGCGGCTCTCTCACCCCTACTGAAACCGGAGGAGATCACATGAGTTCGACCAGAACGCGGCCCGCCCTCGTAGTCCTGGGTGCGGCGGCGCTGTTGACCGCGTCCGTCGCCGTTCCACAGGCCGCGGCGGCCGGCCGTACGTCCACGTCCCTCGCCTGGTACGACGCCACCGCCGAAACCATCGCGGCGGCCGGGGCATCCACCCAGATCACCAACAGCCGCACGTGGGCCATCAGTTGGCTCGCCGCCGCCAGGGCCACCCGGAGCGTGCCCACGGGCGTCGAGCGCGGCGTGTATCAGGAGGCGGCGCTCGCCGGGGCCGTACACCGTGCGCTGGTGACGCTGGTCCCAAGCCGTGCGGAGCAGCTCGACGCGACGTACAAGGCGACCCTCGACGCGATCCCCGATGGCCCCGCTGAGGAGCGGGGTGTCGCAGCGGGGGAGAAGCAAGCCGATCTTGTCCTGAAGTCGAGGGAGGGCGACGGCCTGGATCCCGCCTCGGTCAACGCGCCCTATCCCGTGAAGCCCGCGGCGCCGGGCGTCTGGCAGCCGACGCCGCCCGACTACGCACCGGCGGCCCAGTACGGCAACCGTCTCGCCAAGCCGTTCCTGCTCAGAACGCAGAGCCAGTTCCGGCTCGGCCCGCCGCCCGCCCTCGACTCCAGGCGCTACGCAGCCGACCTCGCGGAGGTGCGGGCGTACGGTGCCGCGGACAGCGCGGTGCGCAGCGCCCAACAGACCGAGACCGCCACCTTCTGGCTGGGCTCCTCCCTCACCCTCTACACCGAGCCGCTGCGGGTGGCGCTCTCGCGCGCGGACCAGGGGATCGCCGGGCAGGCGCGGCTGGTCGCGCTCTTCCACGTGGCGCTGGTGGACACACAGATCGCCACCTCCGACAGCAAGTACACCTACGAACGCTGGCGTCCCGTCACCGCGATCCGCACCGGCACCATCGTCCCTGACCCGGACTGGACGCCGCTGCACACCACCCCCGCTCACCCGGACTACCCCAGCGGCCACAACACCTACGCGGGCGCCGCACAGACCGTGCTGTCGGCGCTGGTCGGGCCGCGTACCGCCCCGTTCGACCTGACCAGCCCCACCGCGCCCGGGGTGACGAGGACGTACACCGCCTGGAAGCAGCTCTCGGACGAGAACGTGGACGCTCGGGTCTTCTCCGGCATCCACACCCGGTCGGCCGACCAGGCGGGGATCACGCTTGGCACGAACGTTGCACGGTACGTCCTGCAGAACGCGGGACGGCTCCTCGCCCCACGCTGACCCTCCGAGCGCTCACCGGCAGCGCGGCGCCCAATCCGTTGCTGACAAAACGCAGGCGATGACCGTACCGAGGCCCCGCCGTCGTGTGGGGCCTCGGTGGGCCGGCCTCATTCGAACGCCGCCGCGTCGCGCAGCGCCTGGGCCGCATGGCCCCACCCCGGCGCACCGCCCGCAACTCCCGGCTGACGTTCTCGGCCTCGGCCCGATCTGCGGCCGCCCGCTGACGCTCACCGGGGTGGCTGTCTGCAGGGCCCGCTGTTCGGGCGTGGCCACCGGGGGGATCGAGCAGAGTGCGCAGCCCGGGGAAGACAACGAAGCACCGCTGCTGATCGAGGGAAACGGGCCGAGCGTGGACGACCGGCGGCGCTGCCGCACAGGAGGCTTGCCCTTGACGCACACGTCAGAGGCAAGCAATGCGGCCTGTGCGGTCTCCACGACCAGGCGGAGGCGTTCTCCGTGTCCGCAATGCAAGACCTGTCCGGAAAGTTATTGACCGACGTGGTGGACCTCTGCTGAACTCCCGTCTTATGAACCCGCGCGTGGATCTCACTCGGCGGCGCCACATCGACTTGGCGCACGTCTCCAGCGCGTTTTGTTGTCGCTGACGCGGCAAGGGATCGTCGTATCCACCTCCTGAGGGCTCCCCTCTCCTCTCATCTCCTTCTCGTATGAGCCGGGGCCTGTTCGCGCACGCCGACGCGGCCGCTGAGAACGCGGCTGTAGCGGTCATGCGACCACGCGCCTTCTGCGACCACGCGTCCTCTCTCCGGCCGACCCAGTCCGGTATTCCGCGTGGTCGATCAGTCCTGCGCAGTACCCAACCCCCTTCACCCGACTCCCCGTTCTCCAGCAGCCCTTGGCGTGCCCATCTGCCCGGGAGGGATCCCCTCATGCCTCCGTCCATCCGAAAGCTCACCGGCCGCATCGGCGCGGTCGTCGACGGCGTCGACCTCGCGGCGCCACCCGACCTCTCGACAGTCACGACGCTCCGAGACGCCCTCAACGAGCACAAGGCGATCGTGTTCGACGACGTGCAGCTCGACAACGCCGGTCAGGAGCGTGTGGCCGGGTGGTTCGGCGAACTCACCACCGCCCATCCGAACGTGCCGGCCGCCGACGGCACGACGAATGTCCTCGCCGTCGACAGCGCGACGTCCAAGGCCAACGAGTGGCACACGGACGTCACCTTCGTGGTCAACCCGCCGCAGCTCACCACGCTCCGGTCCATCGTGACCACGCCCTACGGCGGCCAGACGCTCATCGCCAACGCTGCTGCGGCCTACCGCGACCTGCCCGAACCGCTGCGCACCCTCGCGGACACGCTGCGCGTCGTGCACACCAACCAGTACGACTACGCCCGCCCCGCAGCCACGACGGCGCAGCGACAGGAGTACGACCGGGCCTTCGTCTCGACGCCCTACGAGGCTGAGCACCCGGTCGTGCGAGTCCATCCGCTCACTGGCGAACGCGGGCTGTTCATCGGCGGGTTCGCCAAGCGGATCGTCGGCCTGTCGAGCAGCGACTCGGCAGATCTGCTGCGCATCCTCCAGTCGTATGTGACCCGTCCGGAGAACATCCTGAGCTGGACCTGGTCCCCGAACCAGCTGCTGATCTTCGACAATCGGATCACCCAGCACTACGCGGTGGACAACTACGACGACCACCCGCGCCGCCTCAACCGGGTGACGATCGCAGGAGAGGTACCGACCGGTGTCGACGGCCGCCGCAGCGAGCAACTGATCGGCGATGCCTCGCACTACAGCAGCGTGCTGGCGGTGGCGGCATGACCGAGCTCAGCCTCAAGGCGCCGGCCGTCACCAAGGGCTCGGACGTCGAGACGACGAACGTGCGGGAACGCGAGGTGTTCCTGCCGCGCGACGCCCGCCGCCGGACGTTGCTCAGCACACTCCGCGAACGCCTGCGCTGGCCGCTGGGCATCTACACGACACCGGTCGCGATCCTCATCGCCTGGGAGATCCTCGCCCGGGCCGGAGTGGTGTCGAAGACCTACGCCCCCGCGCCGACCTCGATCGTGAAGTCCGCCGCCGATCTTTGGCAACAGGGCGTCCTCGGGCCGGACTTGGCCATCTCGCTGCAGCGGGCCGGCATCGGTCTCGCGATCGGTCTGACGGTGGGCATCGTCAGCGGGGTGCTCGGCGGGCTGCTACGCAGCGGTGAGTACCTGTTCAACGGCTTGGTACAGGTGCTGAACACGATCCCCCTCCTCGCGGTGCTGCCGCTGATGATCGTGTGGTTCGGTATCGACGAGCTCACGAAGGTGCTGCTGATCTCCTTCGGCGCCGGTGTCCCGATGTATCTCAACCTGTTCGCCGCGATCCGGGGTGTCGACCAGCGGCTGATCGAAATGGCGCGCACGACGGGCGCGGGCACCTGGCGCCTGGTGACGCGCGTGCTGGTGCCCGGGGCCCTGCCGGGGTTCCTGGTGGGCCTCCGGTTCTCCCTCGCGTACAGCGTCCTGGGCCTGGTCGCCGCCGAAACGGTCAACGCGGACAAGGGACTTGGCTTCCTCATCACTCAGGGGCAGACCTATCTCCAGACCAACCAGGTCTTCGTGGGGCTGGTGATCTACTCGCTCCTCGGTCTGCTCGCCGACCAGTTCGTCAGGGCTCTCGAGCGGGTGCTGCTGCGGTGGCGCCCCAGTTATGAGGCGTCATGAGCAACACGATCGCGACGGAGCCCCGTCGGCAGACCGGGGTCGTCGTCGAGCAGGTGGTCCGACGGTTCGGTGACCGAGTGGTGCTCGACCATCTCGACCTCACCATCGCCGAGGAGGAGTTGGTGATCCTGCTCGGTCCTTCGGGCTGCGGCAAGAGCACCCTGCTGCGGCTGCTCGCCGGACTGGACCGGCCCGACGGCGGGCGCGTGGAGGTCCCGGCCCGGCGCGCGATCGTCTTCCAGGCCGACCGGCTGCTGCCCTGGCAGCGGGTCCTGCGCAACGTCACGCTCGGCCTGCACGCGGCAGACGCGGAACAGCGGGCCCGCGACGTGCTCTCCGAGGTCGGCCTCGCCGGGCGCGAGAAGGCCTGGCCCAAGGAGCTCTCCGGCGGTGAGGCCCAGCGGGTCTCACTCGCGCGGGCGCTCGTCTCTGAGCCCGAACTCGTCCTGCTCGACGAACCGTTCGCCGCCCTCGACGCGATCACCCGGCTGCGCATGCACGACCTCGTACGCGCACTGCGGACCAAGCATCAGGCCGCCATGCTGCTCGTCACCCACGACGTCGACGAGGCGATAGCCCTGGCGGACCGCATCGTCGTCATGAGCAACGGCCGCATCGGCACATCGCACGAGGTGCACCTCACCGCCGCGGACCGCGAGGCGAGCGTCGCCCGCGAGGAACTCCGCGCCCGGCTCCTTGAAGACCTCGGCCTCGCCGGCCGGCACTGACCTGCTCGAACACCCTCACCCAGCACAGAAAGCACGACAACCCCATGCGAAAGAGAACCACGAGACTCATCGGCGCAGTCGGCTCGCTCGCTCTGGCGAGCACCCTCGTTGCCTGCGGAGGATCGTCGTCGGACACCGCCGCGCCGCTGAGCAACGCCGTCGACGCGAGTGACGCCAAGCACCCCGAGTGGAGCAAGTACACCTTCACGATCGGCGACAACGGCGGTGACGGCAGCCAGGAACTGGCGAAGGTCACCGGCGTGTTCGACAACGCGCCCTACAAGGTGAAGTTCGCCCGCTTCACCTACGGTCCGCCGCTCGTGCAGGCCGCCGCCTCGGGCGACATCGACCTGGGCAGCGTCGGCGACGTACCGCCGATCACCGGCGCGGCGAAGGAGTACGGTTTCAAGGTCGTCGCCGTCAACCGCTCGCTCACCCCCGACCAGGCGGTGGAGAACATCATCGTGCCCAAGGGCTCGAAGCTGAAGACGGCCGCCGACCTCAAGGGCAAGAAGATCGCCGTCCCGCAGGGCAGTTCGGCCCACGGTCTGGCCCTGAACGCGCTGAAGAGCGTCGGTCTCACCCCCAAGGACGTGAAGCTGGTCTTCCTCGATCCGGCGGCCGGTGCCACGGCGTTCAACACCGGGAAGGTGGACGCCTGGTCGATCTGGAACCCGCAGTCGGCGATCGCGGTCAAGAACGGCGCGCGGATCCTGGTGAAGGGTCTCCCGCCGATCGACCAGACGAGCAGTTACTACGTTGCGAGCGACACGTCACTGAAGGACAAGACCAAGCGTGCGGCTCTGACGGACGTCCTGAAGAGGCTGTCGCGAGAGTTCGCCTGGGCGGTCAAGAACCCCGACAAATACGCGCAGGCGCTGTCGAAGGAGCAGGGCATCCCGCTGGCCGACGCCAAGGCGTCCCTGGCCGCCTACTCGAACCGGGTGACTCCGGTGGAGCAGTCGGACATCGAGCTGGAGCAGAAGCTCGCCGACGCCTTCCTGGAGGCGGGGCAGATCGCCAAGAAGGTCGACGTCCCGTCGATCGTCGACAACCTTCTGCCGGCCGACTACGACAGCTCCAAGCTCAAGGTCACCTCATGAGCGCGGGACGGAGGAGGCTCCACCTCAACGCCTTCCTCATGGAGGCGGGCCACCACGAGGCGGCGTGGCGGCTCCCGCACAGCAATCCCCGGGCGGACTTCGACCTGCGGCACTGGATCGAGCTGGCACAGCTCGCAGAGAGCGCCAAGTTCGACTCGCTGTTCCTCGCGGACGGCCCGGCCCTCATCGGCACCGGCGAGTTCCGCCCGCCCGGCCAGCTCGAGCCGCTGACGCTGCTGACTGCGCTGTCCCAGGCGACCAGCAGGATCGGCCTCATCGCGACCGTGTCGTCGACGTACAACGAGCCGTACAACCTCGCCCGCAGGCTCGCGTCCGTCGACCACGTCAGCGGTGGCCGCGCCGGCTGGAACATCGTCACCTCGGCAGGGGCCGACGAGGCCGCCAACTTCGGCCTCGACGACCGCCCTGGCCACGCCGAACGCTACGCCCGCGCCGACGAGTTCCTGAAGGTCGCCAAGGCGCTGTGGGACAGCTGGGAGTCCGAGGCCGTCGTCGCGGACAGGTCCACGGGCCGCTACGCCGACCCCGGGCGCCTCCACCGGCTCGGCCACCAGGGCAGGTACTTCAAGGTGGCCGGCCCGCTCAACGTCGAACGTCCGCCGCAGGGCTACCCGCTGCTCGTCCAGGCCGGCTCCTCCGAGGACGGCAAGGACTTCGCGGCCCGCCACGCCGAGGCCGTCTTCACCGCCCACACGACGTACGAGCGCGCCGCCGCCTTCTACGCCGACATCAAGGAACGCACCAGGGCCGCGGGGCGCGACCCGGACGGCGTCATCGTGCTGCCCGGCATCGTCCCGTACATCGGCTCGACCGAGGAGGATGCCCGGGCGCTTGCGCGGCAGTTCGACGAGCTGCGCGTCCCAGAGTACGGGCTGCGTCAGCTGGCCGCGGTGTTCGAGACCGAGCCGTCGGCCTTCGAACTCGACCAGCCGCTGCCGGAGTTCATCCTGGCGAGACCGAAGCTGGAGGGCTCGCAGAGCCGTTCCGACCTGATCATCGATCTCGCGGTGCGCGAGCAGCTCACGGTCCGGCAGATCATCTCTCGGCTCGGGGGCGGACGCGGCCACTTCGAGTTCGTCGGCACACCCGAGCAGGTGGCGGACACGATCATCGCCTGGTTCGAGGGCGGTGCGGCAGACGGGTTCAACATCATGGCCCCCGCGCTGCCGTCGGGCCTGGCGGCCTTCGTCGAGCACGTGCTGCCGATCCTGCGCGGCAAGGGGTTGTTCCGCGAGGAGTACGAAGGCACCACCCTGCGTGAGCACTACGGGCTCCCGGTGCCCGCGAACCAGTTCCATGGCTGACCTGCTTTCCGGGCCTGATCCGCTTCCCACGGCCGGCCCGCTTCCCCTGGGGGACCCGCTCGCGACTCCCGCCGCTTCCACTTTCCGGAGCGGCGGGAGTCCGCCCGCGCTGCGGGTCGAGGGCCTGCGCAAGATGTACGAGGACGGCTTCACCGCGGTGGCTGGGCTCGACCTGGAGATACCGGATGGTGCTTTCTTCGGGCTGCTCGGCCCGAACGGCGCGGGGAAGACCACGCTCATCGGTTCGGTGTGCAACATCGTGCGCCCCAGCGCCGGCAGCCTCTCCGTCTTCGGGCACGACCACCGCAGCCGTCAGGCCCGCAGACTGCTGGGTCTGGCCGCGCAGGAGATCAACTTCGACCGGTTTCTGTCCATCCGGCAGATCCTGGTCTACCACGCGGGATATCACGGCATCGGCCGGAAGGCGGCCGCCTGGCGCGCGGACGAACTGCTCGCCCTGTTCCGTCTCGACGACAAGGCCGACGTACGTGCCTACGAACTCTCCGGCGGCATGCAACGGCGCCTCGTCCTCGCGCGGGCCCTCATGCACCGTCCCCGCCTGCTCATCCTCGACGAGCCGACGGCCGGCGTCGACGTCGAACTGCGCTCGGAGATCTGGCGGGTCGTGAAGGGCCTCAACGCGGCCGGCACCACGGTCCTGCTGACGACGCACTACCTGGAGGAGGCGGAGACCTTGTGTGACGAGATCGCGCTGCTGCGAGCGGGCCGGATCGTCGACCGCGGCTCCGCCGCCTCGCTGCGGGAGCGGTACGCGGCCCGGGACATCTCGGAGGTCTACGAACGGGTGATCACGGCGGAGGAGATGGCCTCGTGAGCAGCACCGAAACGCCGGCCCTCCCGGCGTACGACGAGTCCTTCCGGGCGGAGCGCTCACCGTTTCTGTGGTTCCTGGAGCGCGAGGTCCTGCGTTTCCTCAGGATCTGGCGCTACAGCGTCGTCGGTCCGGTGCTGTCGACGGTGCTGTTCGTCGTGGTTTTCGGATCGGCTCTCGGCTCGCACGTCGACACGATCGACGGTGTCGGCTACGGCAGCTTCATCCTGCCCGGCCTCTTCGCCCAGGCGATCGTCAACGTCGGCTTCTTCAACGGGACGACCAGCCTGTTCGAGGCCCGCCGGGACCAGTACATCAACGACGTGTTCGCGAGCCCGCTCAGGTGGTGGGAGATCAACGCGGCACTGGTGGGCGCTGGCGTCGCCCGAGGCGTCGTCGTGGGCGCGGGCGTCCTGGCGGTGGCCGTGCCGCTCACCCACGGCGGCACCCCGGCCCGCCCCGTCGTCCTGCTGTTCGGCACGCTCGGAGTGCTCCTGGTCGCCGCGCAGGTCGGCGTGATCGCGGGCGGTCACGCCAAGTCCCTCGACCATGTCTACTCCATGGAGTCGATCATCCTGCTGCCGCTGGGCTTCCTCGGCGGCGTCTTCTACTCGGTCCGTCAACTGCCGCCGTTCTGGAAGTACGTGAGCCACCTCGACCCCGTCTTCTGGCTGGTCCAGGTCGAACGGATCGGGTTCCTCGGCAAAGGCGACGTCAGCGCCGGCTGGGCCCTTGCCGTGGTCTGGGGCCTGGCGGCGACGCTGACGGCCTGGTCGTCCGCGATGTTCGCCACCGGCCGACTCAAACCCTGAATCCCATACGGGAAGGAACACATCATGGCGAGCACCGAACCCGAACAGGCTCTGTCCACCGACGTGTTGGTGATCGGCGGCGGCCCCGCGGGCACCTGGGCCGCGATCAAGGCCGCTCAGGGGGGAGCCGACGTTGTGCTGGCCGACAAGGGATACACGGGCGCGAGCGGAGCGACCGCATCCGTCGGCACCGGCATCTGGTACGTGGACGACGTCCCCGAACTGCGCGAGGCCGCCATGGCGAGCCGGGAGGCACTCGGCGGATTCCTCGCCGACCGGGACTGGATGGCGCGCGTGCTTGACGAGACGCACGCGCGCATGGACGAACTGGCCCGCATCCAGCGCTACCCCTTCCCCGTCGACGCCGACGGTCGTCAACTGCGCGGCGACCTCCAAGGGCCGGAGTACATGCGGCGGCAGCGCACCCGGGTGCGGCGGCTCGGCGTCCGCATCCTCGACCACACCCCGGCGCTGGAGCTTTTGACCGACGCCGACGGCATCGTCTCGGGGGCGCGGGCGCTGGACCGTACGACCGGTGAGACCGTCCGCATCGAGGCCGGGGCGGTGGTACTCGCCGCCGGGGGATGCGCGTTCCAGTCCAAGACGCTCGGCTGCGACGTCAACACCGGGGACGGCGCGCTGCTGGCCGTCGAGGCGGGGGCGCGGCTGTCCGGGATGGAGTTCTCCAACGCCTACGCCATCGCCCCCCAGGGCACGTCACTGACCAAGACCGCCTACTACTCGTGGGCGACCTTCTACCGCGCCGACGGCTCGGTCCTCGACGGCGCGGGCAGCACCCGCGGCCGGTCGGTGATCGCCAAAACCCTGCTCACGGAACCGGTCTACGCCCGCTTCGACAAGGCCACACCGGACGAGCAGCGGGCGATGCGCAAGGGCCAGCCGAACACCTTCCTGGTCTTCGACCGGCTGGGCATCGACCCCTTCACCGACCTGTTCGAGATCACCCTGCTCGCCGAGGGCACGGTGCGCGGGACCGGCGGTGTCCGCATCGCCGGCCACGACTGCTCCACCGACGTCCCCGGCCTGTACGCGGCCGGCGACACCGCGACCCGCGAGCTGATCTGCGGCGGCTTCACAGGCGGCGGCAGCCACAACGCCGCGTGGGCGGCGTCCTCGGGCAGCTGGGCGGGCCGGGGCGCCGCCACGTTCGCCGCCGGGCGCGGCCGTCCGGGCCGCGCCGTGCGCCCAGTGGGGACGGCGGGCCTGCGCCCCACCGGCGCGGTGAACGTCGGCCACCGCGAGGTCGTCACCGCCGTACAACGCGAGGTCCTGCCGTACGACCGCAACTACCTGCGACACGCGGACCGTCTGGAGCCGGCGCTGCGTTCGCTGCACGAGACGTGGTCCGCGGTCCGTGAAGGGCTCGGAGCGAGCGGCGAGGCGCTGTTCCGGGCCAGGGAAGCGGCCGCGATGGTGGCCCACGGCCGCTGGATGTACCACGCGGCGCTGCAGCGCACCGAGTCGCGCGGTATGCACAAGCGGGCCGACCGGCCGGCGCAGGACCCGGCCCAGCACCACCGGCTGCTCACCGGTGGGCTGGACGAGGTCTGGAGCCGCCCGGAGGCGGTGCAACGGCAACTGGTCGCGAGCGGAGGCCGAGCCGCATGATCGAGATCGTCGACCCGGATCGCTGCGTTGCCTGCGACCGGTGCATCGAGGTGTGCCCGACGCGCGTCTTCGATCGCGGCGCTGACGGCGTTCCGGTGATCGCGCGCCAGGACAGCTGCCAGACCTGCTTCCAGTGCGAGGCTTACTGCCCGACCGACGCGCTGTTCGTCGCCCCACTGGTGACCGCGGTCGCTCCCGGCTCGCGTTTCCGTGATGTGACAGAGCTCGAGGACTCCGGTCTGCTCGGCGGATACCGGCGTGAGCTCGGCTGGGGCAGGGGAAGGACGCTCGGCGCCCGCACCGCGGTCGGACCGGAGTATCCGGACTGACCAGGGCCTGGATCGTCGCAGGATCCAGGCCCAGACTCCTGTACCCGGCCGAGGACGCCGGACACCGACCACGAAGAACGACTTGTCGCACGCCGCTCAGATGCTCCGCAAACGGGGACAGGGGATCGCAGGTTCACAACCTGTCGTCCCGATGATGTCCCGACGGTGCGAGGAGTCTTCGCGGGCGAGAGTCTGCGGGCCCTCTCGTCTGGGCCTTCTGCGGTGAGCACGCAGCCCGTCGGCACGTCACCCACGCCGACTCGACACCGTCGCCGCGTCCCGACGGTTGCAGTGGGAAACGTGTGGTGACCGTGTCGAGGCGGGCCGCCGTCCCATCGGGGCGTCCGCGATGCGGGACGGCCCTCTTGACGCCGATGCCGGTCGGATCGACACTCACTGAGGGAATCCTAGTGAATAGGTAGGGAAAACATGAGGCGCCTGGAGCCGGTCACCGCACGCGTGAGCCGTTCGCCTCTTCTGACCTCCCGCCGTCACATCGATCTGCTGCGCGTCTGCAGCGCTATCAACCCCCAGGACTGAGCCGCGCCCATCCCGCACCGGAGACGCCCTCGGGCGTCGTGCCGTCCGGTGCGTACGGGAGAGCTCCGCTCCCTCACCCGACGTCGCTTCCGCCGCGCGTACGCCCGCGCCCGCTCCCGGGGAGAGTCATGACTGTCACACCGCTGGCCGCCCACGCCGCCGACCGACCCGCGCCCGCCTTCCGGGGCCGGATCGGCCGGGACGCGCGCAGCGGCCACTACGCCGTTCCGGGCCGCTACCGCCTCCATCTGTCGACCGCCTGTCCCGGCGGCCTGCGCATCGCCGTCACCCACAGCCTGCTCGGCCTGGACACCGTCTGTCCGGCCACCTACCTGCCCGCGCTCCCCGACTGCCCCGAGGGCGGCCACTCCGTCCTGCGTCCGTTGTACGAGGCCAGCGCCCACCGGTACCCCGGTCCGGCCGTCGCGCCGGTGCTCAGCGACGACTGGTCCGGGCGGATCGTCAGCACCCATGCCCCTGACATCATGCGCGACCTCGGCCGCCGGTTTGGCGGTGACCGTCTCTCGCTCTACCCGTGCGGCGCGGAGTCGGAGATCGAGGCGGTCGAGCGGATGTGCGCTCAGGGCATCGAACAGGCCGCGCAGCGCGCCGGATCGGCCGGTGGCGAGCCGTTGGAACGTGACACGGCACTTGGCATGCTGCTCGAAACGCTTGGGGCCCTGGAACGCTGGCTCGAAGGACGCACGTACCTGATCCGCGACGAAATCACCGCCGCCGACGTCGAGTTGTGGGTCGCCCTGGTCCAGCTCGACACCGTCCACCGCAACCACCTCGACGCCTCAGCCGTCCAACGCATTGCCGACCACCCGACCCTGTGGGCCTACGCCCGCCGGCTCGCCGCCCACCCTGCCTTCGGCGGCCACCTCGACCTCGACGGCATCGAACGCCGCCACCACGCCCGCTGCCAGGGCCTGGAGGCCGCCGGAGCAGCCGTCCAGATCCTGGACTGGGCGGCCCACACCACCCGTTAGCCGTTCCACCTGGTGGACCGGCGTTGACATTCGTTCGGGCAGTTGTCTTAACTACGGCCCAGAACGGTCATGAGTGTCAGCGACAAGCCCTGGCTTGCTGACCGGCAACCCTCGCGCCGCGGTGGGGTGCCCCAGGTGACGACCGGACCGAAGATGTTTCGGTAAGCGCGAGGCCCACCGGGCCGGAACAGTGATGGTGACGCCATGTACGCAGCTCCCAGGACGGCCACGCGCCGCTCCCAGGGCTGCGTACAGCCGTACCCGAACCGTCTCGTCGCCGATCGCGCCGTCGATCTGCTCCGCGTGAACAGCGCACTGTGTACCGCACCGGGCTGTGCCCGCTGTCGGGGCTGACACCTCCCCGCAGCCCCCGCACTCCCTGACGAACACCGCCCGTGCGGTGTGCCGTTGTCCTCCCCGCCCCCGGTACCTCACCGTCGTGTGCGCTTCCGCATGCCGCCGTGCTTCCGGGGTGTTCCCACCCAGCCGGAGCCCACCATGAGTGAACCCCCTGGCGCCACCGTCACCCTCCCCGAGGCGCCGACCGCCGACGAACCATCGAAAGCCCTCACTGCCCAGCGAGTTCTGCCGCTGCGGCGCCCCGGACGCTGGATCGCCACCGCGGTCGTCCTCGTCCTGGTCGCCCAGTTCGTGCACGGACTGGTCTCCAACCCCTTCTACCAGTGGGACCGCTGGGGCTACTGGTTCCTGCGCCCCACCATCCTCGACGGCCTGCTGATCACCCTCGAAGTCACCGCCTACAGCGCGGTGCTCGGCCTGATCAGCGGCATCGTGCTCGCCCTGGCCCGGCTGTCGAGGAGCCCCGTGCTGCGCGCGGTCAGCTGGACCTACGTCTGGGCGCTGCGCTCCATCCCGCTCATCGTGGTACTGATCTTCCTCTACAACTTCAGTGCCCTGTACAAGACGTTGAGCGTCGGCATTCCCTTCGGCCCGGCCTTCTTCTCCTTCGACGAGTCGAAGCTCGCCACCGACATGGTCGTCGCCGTGATCGGCCTCAGCCTCAACGAGGCCGCCTACGCGGCCGAGGTCGTACGCGGGGGCATCCTCTCCGTCGACCAGGGCCAACACGAGGCGGCCGCGGCGCTCGGCCTGCCGAAGGGCTACCAGTTCCGGAAGATCGTCTTTCCGCAGGCGCTGCGCTCGATCATCCCGAACTACGTCAACCAGCTCATCGGCCTGATCAAGGGCACCTCGCTGGTCTTCTACGTCTCTCTGCTCGACCTGTTCGGCTCGGCGCAGACCATGGGTTCCACCTACCCCGGCGACATCGTGCCGCTGCTGCTGGTCGTCACCGTCTGGTACCTGATCCTGACCAGCGTCGTCTCCGTCGTCCAGTTCTACGTCGAGCGGTACTACGCCCGCGGTGCCATTCGCAGCCTGCCGCCGACACCGCTGCAGAAGCTCCGCACCGGGCTCACCGACCTGCGGGCCCGCATCCGCCGGGAGGCCGCCGTATGACCGCCGACACCATCGAGGCCCTGGCGGACGTCGAGGCCGCCACCGTCGAGGTCCACGACGTGCACAAGTGGTACGGCACCCATCGGGTGCTGGACGGCGTCGACCTGACCGTCCGCCCCGGCGAGGTCACCGTGATCCTCGGCCCCTCGGGCTCCGGCAAGTCCACCCTGCTGCGGGTCATCAACCATCTGGAGAAGCCCGAGATCGGCCACGTCAGCATCAATGGCGAGCTGATCGGTGTGAAGCGACAGGGCGAGAGGCTCAAGGAGCTGAGCGAGCGCGCCATCCTCACCCAGCGCGGGCGGATCGGCTTCGTCTTCCAGAACTTCAACCTCTTCCCGCACCTCACCGTCCTGGACAACGTGGCCGCCGCCCCGGTCGCCACCGGCAGGCTCGGCAAGCCCGAAGCCCAGGAGCTCGCCCGCGAACTCCTCGGCCGGGTCGGCCTCGGCGACAAGACCGGCGCCTACCCGCGCCAGCTCTCCGGCGGCCAGCAGCAGCGCGTCGCCATCGCCCGCGCCCTCGCCCTGCGCCCCGGCGTCATCCTCTTCGACGAGCCCACCTCCGCCCTCGACCCCGAACTCGTCGGCGAAGTCCTCGCCGTCATCAAGGACCTGGCGACCAGCGGCACCACCCTTCTCATCGTCACCCACGAGATCGGCTTCGCCCGCGAGATCGCCGACCGGGTCGTCTTCATCGACAGCGGCAAGATCATCGAGCAGGGCCCGCCCTCCGAGGTCCTCGACAAGCCCCGGCACGAGCGGACCAGGGACTTCCTCAGCAAGGTCCTCTGACCCGCCGCACCCTTCAGACCTCCCCCCACGCCACCCTCATCACCTCCAGCGACAAGGAACGGCCATGCCCACCCAGTTCACCCGACGCAGCCTGATACGCGGCATCACCGCGGCGACCGCCGTCGCCTCCCTGGCCACCGGGCTCGCCGCCTGCGGTGGCAACAGCGACGCGGCCACCTCCACCGACAGCGCCAAGTCCGGCGAGGTCGTCATCGGACAGGTCTCCAACGGCGCCGCCAAGCAGACCTCCATCAAGGTCTCCGAGGTCAAGTCCATCAGCGCCGAACTGCCCGCCGCCGTCAAGAAGAGCGGCAAGCTGGAGATCGGCATCGGCGCCCTGCCGGCCGGCTTCCCGCCGCTGGCCTACGTGGGCAGCGACCAGAAGACCCTCACCGGCGCGGAACCCGACTTCGGCCGCCTGGTCGCCGCGGTCCTCGGCCTCCAGCCCGAGGTGAAGAACTCCACCTGGGAGAACCTCTTCGTCGGCATCGACAGCGGCAAGGTCGACGTGGCCTTCTCCAACGTCACCGACACCGAGGAGCGCAAGGAGAAGTACGAGTTCGCCTCCTACCGGCAGGACAACCTCGCCTTCGTGGTGCCGAAGAAGAGCACCTGGAACTTCGAAGACAACTACGAGAACCTCGCCGGCAAGACCGTCTCCGTCAGCTCTGGCACCAACCAGGAAAAGATCCTCCTGGAGTGGAAGGCGAAGCTGGCCAAGGAGGGCAAGAAGCTCACCGTCAAGTACTTCCAGGACAGCAACAGCGTCTACCTCGCCCTGTCCAGCGGCAAGATCGACGCGTACCTGGGCCCCAACCCCGGCATCGCGTACCACAACCGCCAGGTCGCGAACACGCCCAACGCCACCCGCACCGCTGGCACGTACTCCGGAGCCGGCGCGAGCCTGCAGGGCCTGATCGCGGCGACCGCGAAGAAGGACAGCGGCCTGGCGAAGCCGCTCGCCGACTCCATCAATTACCTGATCGAGAACGGTCAGTACGCCGAGTGGCTCAAGGCCTACAACCTCTCCAACGAGGCCGTCGCCAAGTCCGAGGTCAACCCGCCCGGACTGCCCCTCGACAACTCCTGACCATCGCGTGACCGGGACTCCGCCGCCGCCTCGCGGTGGAGTCCCCGCGCGCCGGACACCCGAGCCGCACCCCGGAGACTGCCACACCATGTCCGTGACCAGCATCGACGCCAGCTCCTCGCACATCCTGGACAACCCCGCCTGGGCCGCGCTTACCGGCCCCCACGCCCCCTTCGCCGAACGCATCGGCCGCGCCGCCCGCTACCGCGAGGACGTGGCACCCTTCCACGCCCTCTCCGACGAGGACGACCCGCGCGCCTGGGCCGACCTCGCCGCACTCGTCGGCCCTGGCGGCACCGCCGCGGTGCGGGGCGTCACCGAGGCGGCGGTGGGCTGGGAGGTCGTGCGCACCGGACACGGCGTCCAGCTCGTGGACACCTCCCTGCGCGCGGGGCCCGACCCTGAGGCCGTACGGCTCGGTCCCGACGACGTGCCCGAGATCCTCGACCTGGTCGCCCGCACCGAGCCGGGCCCCTATCTGCCGCGCACCGTCGAACTGGGCACCTACCTCGGCATCCGCCACGAGGGCCGGCTGATCGCAATGGCCGGCGAGCGGCTGCACCCGCCGGGCTGGACGGAGATCAGCGCCGTGTGCACCGACCCCGCCCACCGCGGCCGGGGCCTGGCCACCCGCCTGGTCCGTGCGGTCGCCGCCGGCATCAGGGAACGCGGCGAACGCCCCTTCCTGCACGCCGCGGCCACCAACGCGAACGCGATCCGGCTGTACGAGTCGATCGGGTTCACCCTGCGCCGCCGTACCGTCTTCTCGCTCGTCCGGCACACCGGGGCAGCCGCTCTGGAAGAAACGGCATAGCCGTGCCGTTGTCCTTGTCGAAGGTGAGTGCATGGTCCGCTCGGACGGAGGTGCGACACGTGACACGTGTACTGCGTGCCGTCCGCCTCCACTCCCGGCCCCACATCGACCTCCAGCGCGTGGCCGGCTCCCTCTGTAGCTCCTGACCCCGTTTCCCTAGCCGCCGTGTGCCCCGACTCCCGCGGGCCGGCGATCTCGTACGGACCTCCAGGAAGGCACCCTCGTGTCCGCAACTCCCGCTTCTCCCCTGCACCTTGCCGTGGCTCTCGACGGCACAGGCTGGCATCCCGCCTCCTGGCGCGAGCAAGTCGCCCGCCCCCGGTACCTGTTCACCGCCGGATACTGGGCCGACCTGGTCGCCGAGGCCGAACGCGGCCTGCTCGACTTCGTCACCCTCGAGGACGGCCTCGGCCTGCAGTCCTCGCACTACGGTGAGTTGGACGGCCGTACCGATCAGGTCCGCGGACGCCTGGACGCCGTACTGATCGCGTCCCGTATTGCACCCTTGACCCGGCACATCGGCCTGGTGCCGACCGTGATCGCCACCCACACGGAGCCGTTCCACATCTCCAAGGCGATCGCCACTCTCGACTACGTCAGCAGCGGCCGGGCCGGCCTGCGCGTGCAGATCTCGCCCCGGCCGCACGAGGCCGCGCACTTCGGTCGCCGCACCTTTCCACCGCTCAGCCTGGAGGGCATCCAGAGCCCGGCCGGGCAGGACCTGCTCACCGACCACTTCGACGAGGCCGCCGACTACGTCGAGGTCGTGCGCCGACTCTGGGACAGCTGGGAGGACGACGCGGAGATCCGCGACGTCGCCACCGGCCGCTTCATCGACCGCGACAAGCTGCACTACATCGACTTCGAGGGCAGACACTTCAGTGTGAAGGGCCCGTCCATCACCCCGCGGCCTCCCCAGGGCCAGCCGCTGGTCACCGCCCTGGCCCACCAGACGATCCCGTACCGGCTGGTGGCCCGTCAGGCCGACGTCGGCTACGTCACCCCGCACGACGCCGGCCAGGCCCGCGCGATCGTCGCCGAGATCCGCGCCGAGCAGGAGGCGGCCGGACGCGCCGGTGAACTCGTGCACGTCTTCGGTGACCTGGTGGTCTTCCTGGACGACGAGCCGGCCGCGGCGGAGGACCGCCGGGCACGTCTCGACGCCCTCGCGGGGGAGCCGTACACAAGCGACGCACGCATCTTCGCCGGTACGCCCGCTCAACTCGCCGACTTGTTGCAGGACTTGGCGGTGGAGGGGCTGAGCGGCTTCCGGTTGCGGCCCGCCGTCGCCGGGCACGACCTGCCGGCCGTCACCCGGGGCCTGGTGCCCGAACTCCAGCGCCGCGGTGCCTTCCGCACCGCCTACGAGGCCGACACCCTGCGCGGCCTGCTGGGCCTGGCCCGCCCCGCCAACCGCTACGCCGCTGCCACCGTCTGAGCCGGAAGGACCCGCACCGACATGACCAGCAAGCCGCTGAAGCAGATCCATCTGGCCGCGCACTTCCCGGGCGTCAACAACACCACCGTGTGGAGCGACCCGAAGGCCGGCAGCAACATCGAGTTCAGCTCCTTCACCCACTTCGCGCAGACCGCCGAACGCGCAAAGTTCGACTTCCTGTTCCTCGCCGAGGGCCTCAGGCTGCGCGAACAGGGCGGAAAAATATACGACTTGGACGTCGTCGGCCGCCCCGACACCTTCACCGTCCTCGCCGCGCTCGCCGCCGTCACCGAACACCTCGGCCTGACCGGAACCATTAACTCCACCTTCAACGAGCCCTACGAGGTGGCCCGCCAGTTCGCCAGCCTCGACCACCTCTCGGGCGGCCGCGCCGCCTGGAACGTCGTCACCTCCTGGGACGCCTTCACGGGCGGGAACTTCCGCCGCGGCGGCTTCCTGCCGCAGGGCGAGCGTTACTCCCGGGCGAAGGAGTTCCTGGCCACGGTGGGCGAACTCTTCGACTCCTGGCAAGGCGACGAGATCATCGCTGACCAGACGACCGGCGTCTTCCTACGTGACGCGAAGGCCGGCTCCTTCGTCCACACCGGCCAGCACTTCGACATCCACGGCCAGTTCAACGTCCCGCGCTCCCCGCAGGGCCGCCCGGTCATCTTCCAGGCCGGAGACTCCGACGAGGGCCGCGAATTCGCCGCTTCGAGCGCCGACGCCATCTTCAGCCGCTACGCCACCCTCGAAGGCGGCCAGGCCTTCTACACGGACGTCAAGAACCGCCTCGCCAAGTACGGCCGCCGGCACGACCAGTTGCTCATCCTGCCCGCCGCTTCCTTCGCCCTCGCCGACACCGACGCCGAGGCGGAGGAGCTGGCCCGGGAGGTGCGCCGCCAGCAGGTCAGCGGGGCCACCGCCATCAAGCACCTGGAGTTCGTCTGGAACCGCGATCTGTCCGCCTACGACCCCGAAGGCCCGCTGCCCGACATCGACCCGGACGTCAGCGACAACCACATCTCCAAGGGCCGCGCCCAGGTCCGGATGTACCGCGACCCGCTGGCCACCGCCCGCGAGTGGCGCGAGCTGGCCGAGGCGAACAACTGGTCCATCCGCGACCTGATCATCAACACCGGCAACCGCCAGAACTTCATCGGCTCCCCGGCGACCATCGCCAAGACCATCAACGACTACGTCCAGGCCGACGCCAGTGACGGCTTCATCCTCGTCCCGCACATCACCCCGACCGGCCTCGACGACTTCGCCGACAAGGTTGTCCCGCTGCTGCAGGAACAGGGCGTCTTCCGCACCGACTACGAGGGCCCGACGCTCCGGCACCACCTCGGCCTCGCCCACCCGGACGAGGCGTCCGACGAGCGGGCGGCGTCGTGAAGTTCCTCGCGATCACCCTGATCGTGCACCGCCCGGACCCGGTCACCGGGGTGCAGAAGTCCACACACGACCGGTTCCGCGAGGTCCTCGACAACGCCCTGCTCGCCGAGGAGCTGGGGTTCGACGGCTTCGGCGTGGGGGAGCGGCACGAGCGGCCGTTCATCTCCTCGTCCCCGACCGTCGTACTGAGCCATGTGGCCGCCCGGACGAAGCGGATCCGCCTGTTCACGGCCGTCACGACGCTCAGCCTGCTGGACCCGGTCCGCGCGTACGAGGACTACGCCACCCTCGACCATCTCTCGGGCGGCCGCCTCGACCTGATCATCGGCAAGGGCAACGGCGCCGCCCAGCGCGTCCTGTTCAACGTAACGCCCGAGGACCAGTGGGACCGCAACGCCGAGAGCTACGAGGTCTTCCGGAAGATCTGGCGCCAGGACAAGGTCACCGCCGACGCCCGCTTCCGTCCCCCGCTGACCGACGCCGAGGTGTGGCCGCGGCCGTACCAGCAGCCGGTCCGGGTCTGGCACGGCAGCGCCACCAGCAAGGAGTCGGTCGATCTCGCCGCCCGCTACGGCGACCCGCTGTTCTCCGCCAACGTCACCAACCCCATAGAGCCGTATGCCGAGTTGATCCGCCACTACCGCGAGCGCTGGGAGTTCTACGGCCACGACCCGGCGCAGATCGCCGTCGGCGCCGGCACCGCGGGCATCTGTGTCGCCCCCACCTCGCAGGAGGCGCTCGCCGCGTACCGGCCGATCTTCGAGGCCAACCTGGCCTTCTTCAAGAAGGCAGGCCTGCCGGTGGTCTTCGAGACCTTCGAGGACTTCGTCGAGCGCAGCTCGGCGCTGATCGGCAGCCCGCAACAGGTCGTCGACAAGGTGCACCGCTACCACGAGCAGTTCGGCCACACGGTCGTCCACCTGCACGCCGACGCGGGTGGGCTGCCGGAGTCCCAGCATCGCGCCTCCCTCGAGCTGTTCCAGTCCGAGGCCGCCCCCGTGCTGCGCCGCGAGATCCCCGACCCGCCGTTCGCCTGGGGCCCCGTGCTTCCGGCATCACCGATCACCCAGGAGTCCACCCGTGTCTGACATCTCCCTCGGCGTCCTCGACCTGGTCCCGATCTCCTCCGGATCGACGGCAGCCGATGCCCTGCGCAACTCCATCGACCTCGCACAGCAGGCCGAACGCCTCGGATATGCCCGCTACTGGTTCGCTGAGCATCACCTCAATCCCGGCGTGGCGGGCACGTCACCCGCCGTCGTCCTGGCGCTGACCGCCTCCGCCACCTCCACCATCCGGCTCGGCTCCGGGGCCGTGCAGCTCGGGCACCGCACGGCGCTGTCCACCGTGGAGGAGTTCGGCCTGCTCGACACACTGCACCCGGGCCGCTTCGATCTGGGCCTGGGACGCTCGGGCGGCCGCCCGCCGGGACAGCCGGTCGCACCGTTGCCCACGGCGACACCCGTCGTCGACGGCCGCACCCCGAACGGCCTGCTGATCCCACCCCGCTTCTCATTCGAACATCTGCTCGGCTCACCCCGCATCGCGCTGCAGCGCAGGCTGCTCCTGCTGCCAGGCGCCGAGTCACAGGACTACGCCGAGCAGATCGACGACATCCTCGCCCTGCTGGCCGGCACCTACCGCTCGCCGGAGGGCGTCGAAGCGCACGTCGTGCCAGGGGAGGGCGCCGACGTGGAGGTGTGGATCCTGGGCAGCAGCGGTGGTCAGAGCGCCGAGGTGGCGGGCGGCAACGGTCTGCGGTTCGCGGCCAACTATCACGTCAGCCCAGCCACGGTCCTGGAGGCGGTGGAGGGCTACCGGTCCTTCTTCCAGCCCTCCGAGTTCCTCGACAAGCCGTACGTCAGCGTCTCGGCGGACGTCGTCGTCGCAGAGGACGACGCAACGGCCCGTGAACTCGCCACCGGCTACGGCCCATGGGTGCGCAGCATCCGTACCGCCGAAGGCGCCATCGAGTTCCCGACGCCGCAGGAAGCGCGTGCCCACGCATGGACCGACGAGGACCGGGCCCTCGTCCAGGACCGCCTCGACACCCAGTTCGTCGGCTCGCCGAGCCGGGTCGCCGACCAGTTGGAACAACTGCAGGAGGCCACGAGCGCGGACGAGTTGCTCCTCACGACGATCACCCACGACCACACGGACCGGGTCCGCTCGTACGAACTGCTCGCGGAGGAATGGCGCCGACGGGGGCACTCCTTCCAGCAGTGAACGCCCGCGCCACCGACGTCGCCCTGGAGATCGGCAACCAGATCCTCGAAGTGACCGGCGCCCGCGCCACCGCCGCATCCGAGGGCCTGCCGCTTCTGGCGCAACGTCCGCACCCACACCCTCCACGACCCTGTCGCCCACAAGCGGCCAGAGGTCGGGCGCTGGGTCATCGAGGGCGAACTGCCCGAACCGACCTGGTACCCCTGACCGCCCCCAGAGCGCCTCCCCGGCGGAGGCGCCCCCTTCTCCCCGAAAGAGGACCCATGGCCACCGTCCTGTCCGTATCCGGCAGCCCTTCCGCCTCCTCCCGCACCAACCGCCTGCTGCGCCACCTGGACCAGCGACTGACCGCTCAGGGGCACGACGTCGTTCCGCTCGACGTTCGCACCATCCCGGCCGATGCCCTGCTCGGCGCGGACTTCCGGCATCCGGCGATCGTCGAGGCCACCGAACTGTTCGCGAGCGCCGCCGGCGTCGTCGTAGGAACACCCGTCTACAAAGCGTCGTACTCCGGAGTCCTCAAGGCGCTCCTCGACCTGCTCCCGCAGTACGCACTCACCGGAAAGACGGTCCTCCCTCTCGCCACCGGCGGCTCCACCGCGCATGTCCTCGCCATCGACTACGCCCTGCGTCCGGTCCTCAACTCCATGGGCGCCGCGCACATCATGCAGGGCTGGTTCACCCTCGACAAGGACATCACCGCCCACGACGACGGCTCGATCACTGTCGCACCGGCCGCAGCCGAGGCCCTCACCCAGGTCGTCGACCATTTCTCGCTGGCGCTGGGCCGTACCCCGCTCCTCGCCGCGGCGAGCTGAGGCCATGACCGCGCAGGTCATCACCGACGACGCCGAGGCCGTCACTGTCGCGTCCGCCCCGAGCAACGAGTTTCGGGCGGGCGCCTCGGCTCGCGACGCCGAACGCCGGCTTCCCCGCGAGGAGCTGGACCGGCTCTCCGCCCCGGCGCCGACGAACGTCCCCTGATCGCACCCCAGATCGGAGCCCCGAGTGTCCCTCACCTTCCACTGGTTCCTGCCGACCAACGGAGACAGCCGCCACGTCGTCGGCGGCGGCCACGGCACCCCCGCCACCGAGTCCGGGCGCGACCGGCCGCCCACTGTCGCCTACCTCAGCCAGATCGCCCGCGCCGCCGAGGACCTGGGCTTCGTCGGCGCACTCACGCCGACGGGAGCCTGGTGCGAGGACGCGTGGCTGACCACCGCGATGGTCAGCCAGAACACCGAGCGGCTGAAGTTCCTCGTCGCCTTCCGGCCTGGCTTCGTCTCACCGACGCTCGCCGCGCAGATGGCCTCCACCTTCCAGCGGCAGACCGGCGGACGGCTTCTGCTCAACGTCGTCACCGGCGGGGAAAGCCACGAGCAGCGGGCCTACGGAGACTTCCTCGACAAGGACGCGCGCTACCGCCGTACCGGCGAATTCCTCGCGATCGTACGAGGGTTGTGGGAGGGCAAGACCGTCGACCTGCGCGGCGAGCACCTCCAGGTCGAGGACGCGAAGCTCGCACGGGTACCCGGCCCGGTCCCCGAGGTGTACTTCGGGGGCTCCTCGCCGATCGCCGGAGAAGTCGCCGCCAAGCATGTCGACGTCTATCTCACCTGGGGCGAGCCGCCCGCCGCCGTCGCGGAGAAGATCTCCTGGATCCGGGCGTTGGCCGACAAGGAGGGCCGTCGCGTCCGCTTCGGCATCCGCCTGCATGTCATCACCCGCGACACCTCCGAGCAGGCCTGGGCCGAGGCGAACCGGCTCCTGGACGGCTTCGACCCGGAGGCGGTCAAGACCATCCAGGCGGGCCTGGCCCGCAGCGAGTCCGAGGGCCAGCAGCGCATGCTCGCCCTGCACGACGGCGGCAGCCGTGACCGCCTGGAAATCCACCCCAACCTGTGGGCAGGCATCGGCCTGGTGCGCGGCGGCGCGGGCACCGCCCTGGTCGGCAGCCATGGCGAGGTCGCCGAGCGGATCAAGGAGTACCACGCCCTCGGCGTCGACGAGTTCGTGCTCTCCGGCTATCCGCACCTGGAGGAGGCGTACTGGTTCGGCGAGGGCGTCCTGCCGAGACTTCAGGCGCAGGGCCTGTGGCAGCACCCGTACGGACAGCAGGCCGCCCCTTCGGCCCAAGTGCCCTTCGCCGGCGCCGGGGGCCCGCGATGACCACCTGATCGCGGTGGAGGTCGGGAGCGCCCAAGTGATCGCTGACGACAACGAGGCGGTCGCTGTCGCCGTCGAGCCGGCCTCCAAGTTCGCCCGTGAGGCTGCCTGCGACACCGAGCCACCACCCCAGGCACCTTCGCCGACTTGGTCGACCTCGTCGTTCCGGAACCGCGCAGCCGCGGCAGGTTCCTGGCCCCGTCCGGCGGCGCCACGCTCCGTGAGCGCCTCCACGGTCGACCGGCAGCCCTCGGGGCCGGGACAACTGTCCGGCTGCGCGCCATCGCGAACTCGCCATCCAGGAGCGTGAATCAGCCGGAGCGTGGCTATATCCCTAGTTTTCCTATCGAATTACTAGGGAAGTCTTGACGGTGGTCGAAGAGGAAAGTGAGGATGATGAAGCCGACGCCTCTCGCGCACCGCTGCACTCCCACGCCGCCTCGCCGGGCATCGCGTCGTCCTCGGCCCCCTGAAGGAAGACGCCATGACAACAGCACTGAGGTGCAGTGACAGCCGCAGTCGCATGAAGCGGGTCCGGATATGGCGGTGACGGCCGACGAGGTGACCGACGCGGGAGCCGGGCAGGTCGACTGGCTGCACATAGCCCGTGAGATGGCGGACGACCTGGCCACGGACGCGGCCGAGCGCGAACAGGCCGGCAAAGCACCGCTCGACGAGGTCGCGCGGCTGCGCGAGTCGGGGCTGCTGACATTGCTGGCGTCGGCCGAGCAGGGGGGAGGAGGTGCGGACTGGCGCACGGCCTGCACGGTCGTCCGGACCGTCGCTGCGGCCGACGGGGCCATCGGCCACCTGCTGGGCCACCACTACTTCCTGTCCTTCACCGCCCGTTTCTTCGCAGACCCTGCACGTGCCGCCCGTGTCGAGCGGGAGTCGACGGAGGGACAGTGGTGCTGGGGAGGCGGTATCGCCTCACACGAACCGCCGCTCATCCTGACTCCCACGGCGAGCGGCTATCTGCTGAACGGCTACCAGAGGTACGCCACCGGCGTCGGGATCGCCGACCGGCTGGTGGTCCGAGCCGCCAGGTACGGCACGGGTGAGCCGCTGGCCGTCCTCGTCGACCCCACCCACCCGGGTGTCGTGAGCGGCAGCAGCGGGGACACCTTCGGCCAGCGGCTGGCAGCCGGTGGCGCCGTGGAGTTCGACTCCGTACCGGTAGCGGCGGACGATGTGTTCGGCTCGCTCTCGCCCGACGAGGGCGTCCTGTCACCCTTCGCCTCTCTTGCCGTGCCGACCGCGCGCCTGGTCTCCGCCCAGTTCTGTCTCGGCATCGCCGAGGGACTGCTGGACGAGGTCCACGAGCACGGAAGGGCCGTGCGGTCGCCCTGGCAGCCCCTCTCGCCCCAGCCCTGGCCGGGCAGTCCCCCGCAGGATCCCTACGCGCTGACCGTGTACGGCGAGCTCGCCGTCGTCGCACGTGCCGCGTCCGCTCTCGCCGACCAGGCGGTGGATGCCCTCCTGCGCGGCCTCGCGCAGGACGAGGATCTCCACGACGAGGAGTGCGCGGAGATCGCCGTCCTCGCGAGCGTGGCCGAGGCAGCGGCCTCCCGGGCCGCGCAGGAGATCACTAACCGTGCCCTGGAGGTCGTCGGAGTCGAGGCTGCCTCCATGCGGCACGGCTTCGACCGCTTCTGGCGTGACGCCCGGACCCACACCCTGCGTGAACCGGCCGCCCACAGACTGCGTGAGATCGGGGACTACTTCCTCAATGGTGCGCACCCGTCCTTCATCCTTCCTGCCTGACGGCGCAGCCGGTGACGGGCGGACTCGGCAGTGATGGATAATCGCGGCATGCGGATCTCGGCGCGGGCGGACTATGCGGTGCGGGCGGCCCTGGAGCTGGCCGCGGCAGGGGATGAGGCCTCGCTCAAGGCCGAGGCGATCGCCTCGGCGCAGGGGATCCCGCACAAGTTCCTGGAGGGCATTCTCGGCGACCTGCGCCGGGGTGGTCTCGTGGTCAGCCAGCGTGGCGGAAAGGGTGGCTACCGTCTCGCCCGCCCGGCTGGCTCGATCGCCATCGCGGACGTCATCCGTGTGGCGGACGGCCCCCTGGTGTCGGTGCGGGGGGTGCGTCCACCCGAGCTCTCCTACTGCGGCCCCGCGGAGTCGCTGCTGCCGCTGTGGATCGCCGTACGCGCCAACGTTCGCAAGATCCTTGGCGAGGTCACCCTGGCCCACGTGGCCGCGGCCAAGCTGCCCGACGAGGTCCTGAGCCTCGCGGAGGACCCCGAGGCCTGGACGAATCCCTGACCGGTGTCCGGTCAGCGAGCAGATCTCCGAGACGGGCAAGCTCATCGAGGGCCGGTTTTCGCGAGCGTGAACTCGCCGACATCGTCCTGAGCATCCCGGGCATCGGTACGTGCTTGGTGCGGAGTTCTCAGCCACCACCCCAGATTCCAGCGCGTCTCATCGTCGAATTGTGGTCGTCTCCTGGCCGCACGGTAGGTCGCGGTCACAGCGCCCGCGTCGCATAGGCCCTGACGTCCGCGTCCGAGTCCGTCGTCGCGGTGGCCAGGGCTGTTCGGGCGTCCTCGACGGCACGGTGGCGGGTCAGGGCCAGTACGGCGGCCTTGCGGACGTCGGCGTTCAGGTCGGTGAGGGCCTTGGCGAGGGCCGGCACAGCCAGGTCTGAGTCTGCGGCGGACAGAGCGGTGGCGGCGCCGGCCCGTACCTGCCAGGCCAGGTCGGACAAGGCTTTCTCGGCGCGTGTGGCCAGGGCGGCAGGGCAGCCCGTCGTGCCCAGAGCCTCGTAGGCGGCCCCACGCACCAGGGCGTCGGAATCGTCGACGAGCGCGGCCAGGGCCGAGCGGACTGCCGCGTCCGAGCTTGTCCCCAGGGTGGCCAGGGCCTTGGCGATCGTGACGCGGACCTCGCGGGACGGATCGACGGTTGCCGCGCGGGACACCTCTGCCGCGGCGTCGACCGACACGAGCGCGCGCACGGCCGCGATGCGTACGGCGATGTCGGAGTCCGACAGGGAGCCCGTGAACAACTCGGCGTCACCGAGCCGCAGGGCACGCAGCACGTCCAGTGCGGCGGCGCGGACGGCGGGGTCGGCCTCGGACAGGGCGGCGGCGAGGCCGTGGCGCAGGGCCGGTTCCGGCGGCAGCGTCTCGACCAGTTCGCGCAGGGACGCCGCTGCGGCGGCGCGGACGCCGGCGTCGGTGTCGGTGAGCGCCGAGGCCAGTGCCGGTCCGGTGCCCGGCGGTACGGTCTCCGTCAGGACCGTGACGGCCGTCCGGCGCACGCTGGGCTCGGGGTCCGTCAAGTAGGCGGTGAGCGCGGAGAGATCGCGCTCGTCCTCCGCGAGAGAGAGCAGTTCGAGCAGACGAGGTGTGGCCGGCGCGTCCGCGTCGGCCCGGGGGTGGGCGGCTGTGTCGTCCGGGGTGGGTTCCTGCCGCAACACCACCGGTGCCGCTTCCCGGGCCCCTGCCGTCGCCACCTGTTCCGGGTGGACCTCGCCGAGGTGCCGGGAGGGGCCGCCGGCCGGGGCGAAGCTGTCGACCGGGACCAGGTAGGGAGCCACGGGACGGGCCGTGAACTCCATCGCCCCCGAGGGGGACTTGTACAGGTCGAGATGGTGGAACCAGGAGGCGTCGTCGCGCTGCGGATGGTCGAGCCGGTCGTGGTAGAGGCCCCAGCGGGACTCGGTGCGGGCCAAGGAGGCACGGGCGGCCATTTCCGCGCAGTCGCGGATGAACGTGACCTCGGCGCAGCGCATGAGTTCGTGGGGAGTGCGGGCGCCCATCGCGGCGATGTCGTCGCGCATCCGCTCGAAGGCATCCAGGGCGAGGGAGAGCCGGGCGCCGGACTTCGGCGGGGCGACGTAGTCGTTCACGAAGCGGCGAAGTTTGTACTCGACCTGGGGCTGCGGCGGCCCGTCCGGGTTGCGTAGCGGACGGTAGATCAGTTCGTGCGCCTCGTGGAGCTGGTCGGCGGGCAACTCACCCTCGTAGGGCGGGTACTGGGAGGCGTCCGCGCCCGCGAGGTCGCCGAAGACGAACGCACCGATCATGTAATTGTGCGGAACGCAGGCCAGGTCGCCCGCGGCGTACAGCCGAGGGACGGTCGTACGGGCATGGTCGTCGACGCGGACGCCGGAGGCCGAGTGGCCGCCGCACAGGCCGATTTCGGAGATGTGCATCTCGACGTCGTGGGTGCGGTAGTCGTGGCCGCGGCCGGCGTGGAAGGTCCCTCGGGTGGGTCGCTCGGTGGAGTGCAGGATCGACTCCAGCGCGGAGACCGACTCCTCGGGCAGGTGGCTGAGCTTCAGGTAGACCGGGCCTCGGTCGGAGGCGACCTCCGCCGCGAACTCGGCCATCATCTGGCCGGACCAGTAGTCGGAGTCGACGAAGCGCTCGCCATGCCGGTTGACCTGGTAGCCGCCGAAGGGGTTGGCGACATAGGCGCAGGCGGGGCCGTTGTAGTCCTTGATCAGCGGGTTGATCTGGAAGCACTCGATGCCGGTGAGTTCCGCGCCGGCGTGGTAGGCCATGGCGTAGCCGTCGCCCGCGTTGGTCGGGTTCTCGTACGTGCCGTACAGGTAGCCCGAGGCTGGCAGGCCGAGCCGGCCGCAGGCGCCGGTCGCCAGGATCACGGCACCCGCGCGAATGGTGACGAACGCGCCCGTGCGGGTGTGAAAGCCCACCGCTCCGACGGCCCGCCCTTCTGCCGTCAGCACCCGCACCGGCATCACACGGTTCTCGATGCGGATCCGCTCCCGCATCTCCCGGCGCCGCAGCTGCCGGTACAGGACCTTCTTGACGTCCTTGCCCTCCGGCATCGGCAGCACGTAGGAGCCGGAGCGGTGGACCTGGCGGACCGCGTACTCGCCGTGCTCGTCCTTCTCGAACTTCACGCCGTACGACTCAAGCCGCTGCACCATGGCGAAGCCGCGGGTGGCGGTCTGGCGGACGGTGGACTGGTCGACGATGCCGTCGTTGGCGCGGGTGATCTCGGCGACGTAATCTTCGGGTTCCGCGCGGCCGGGGATGACCGCGTTGTTGACGCCGTCCATGCCCATGGCGAGCGCACCGGAGTGGCGGACGTGGGCCTTCTCCAGGAGGAGGACGTTCGCGCCGTGTTCGGCGGCGGTGAGCGCGGCCATCGTGCCGGCGGTGCCGCCGCCGATGACGAGGACGTCGCAGCTGATCTCCTCGGCGTCGGTGAGGGCCGGGATCTGCAGGGGGATGTCCACCGGGATGCCTTTCAAGAACCGAGTGACGTGAGGACTTCGCGCCGCAGGGCGATGCGCGTCGGATCGTCATGGGCGGCGCGGTCGCGCGGGCGCGGTACGTCGCGTACGGCGATGAGGCGGCTTTTGCCGAGCAGGGCCACGCGGTCGCCGAGGAAGAGGGCCTCGTCCACGTCGTGGGTGACGAAGACGACGGTCGCGCCCGTGCCCTGCAGCACCTGCACCAGCAGGTCCTGCATGCCGGAGCGGTTCTGGGCGTCGAGGGCGCCGAACGGCTCGTCCATCAGGACGGCGTGGGGCGTTCCCGCGAGGGCGCGGGCCAGCTGGGCGCGCTGACGCTGCCCGCCGGAAACGCGGTGCGGCAACTGCCGGGCCTGCTCGGCGAGTCCGACCCGGGCCAGCCACGCCTCCGCCTGCGTGCGGCGTTCCGTGCGCGGCACCCCGCGGATGGCCAGCGGGAGTTCCACGTTGGCCCGCAGGGTGCGCCAGGGGAGCAGGGCGTCCTCCTGGAAGACCAGGGCGCGTTCGGCGGACGGGCCGGCCAGGGACTGCCCGTCCTGGCTGATCTCTCCGGAGAGCGGGGGCAGCAGACCCGCCAGGGTGCGCAGGAGGGTCGACTTGCCACAGCCGGACGGACCGACGACGGTGAGGATCTCGCCCGGCGCGATGTCCAGGTCGACGCCGGACAGGACCGGGGCGTCGGGGCGGCCGAGCGTGGCGGCGTGGAAGGTGAGCCGGGTGCCGCGGACGGGGGACGGCGCCTGGCGCACCGTACGGTGGTCGGGCCTGGCGTCAGACGAGGTGCTCATCTCGTGCCTCCTCGGCGTTGGAGGGCTGGTCGGTGCGTGCATCGGTGGGGGCCGGGCGGGCGCGAGCGCGCGCGGCGCCGTCGGCCGGGCTCCGGGGACGTACGACGTACGCGGCAGCCAGCGCGTCAGGCGTCGGCCCAGGAGTTCCACCGCGGTGGAGGTGAGCCAGCCGAGGACGCCGATCGTGACCATGCCGACGAAGACGCCGGGGTAGTTGACAATCGTGTAGTCCTGCCAGGTGCGGTAGCCGACGCCGTACTGGCCGGAGATCATCTCGGCGGAGATCACACAGATCCACGAGACGCCGATGCCGACCGATAGGCCGCCGAAGATGCCGGGCAGCGCGCCCGGCAGGACGACCGAGCCCAGGATGCGCCACCGGCCGCCGCCCATGGTCAGCACGGCCTCCTCCCACACGGGGGTCAGCGCACGGACGGCGTGCCGGGTGGAGACCAGGACCGGGAAGAAGGCGGCGGTGAAGGTGATGAAGACGATGCCCTGTTCGTTGGAGGGGAAGAGGAGGATCGCGACGGGGACCAGGGCGATCGCCGGGATCGGGCGGACCACTTCCAGGATGGGGCCGAGCAGGTCCTCGGCGAGACGGGAGCGGGCCACGAGCACGCCCACCGCTACGCCCAGCACCGCGGCCAGCAGGAAGCCGGTGAGGATGCGGGTCAGGCTGTCGGTGAGGTCCGTCCAGTAGTCCGGCCCGGAGAGGCGGTCGGCGAAGGCGTGGGCCACGTCGGTGACCGTGGGGAACTGCGAGAAGCGCAGCCACGGGTCGATGTCCAGGCCGGTCAGGAGCTGCCAGAGGCCGAGGGCTGCCGCGAGGGCGGCCACCCGCAGCGCATACCGGCCTATCGTCGGGAGGGGGCGCTGGTTACGGCCCGCTCGCGGCGCGGGCCGGCTCATGCGGCACGCTCCAGGGCGTCGGCGTAGGTGATGACGCGGGCGCCGCCGTGCGCGGAGACGTACGCCTGCGCGGTCGCCGGGGCGACGAACGGCAGGAGCTTCTCGCCGTCGGCCACCCACACCGCCTTGTCGGCGAACCAGAGCGTGCCGGTGGTGGCGTCGGGGACGTAGGCGGCGCGGATGCCGTCGCGGTGGGCGGCCACGTACCTCAGGAGCTGTGCCGGGGAATTGAAGGCCTTGGTCTCCTCGGCGCTCTTAGGCCATGCCTCGCTCGTGGCGGCGGGCGGCCTGGCGACGAGCTGCTTCGCGTAGGACGCCCCCAGGGCCTTCTTCACGTACTGGTCGTCGACGAAGGAGTCCACGTCGACATCGCCGGTCAGCTTCGCCGCCTTGAGGACCGACACGTCCTGCTTGAGCGCGGAGACGAGCTGCGGCTTGACGGCCGGATCGAAGGTGGAGATGCCATGGGCGCCGTTGTAGAGGTAGACGACCTCGGCGGGCAGGCCGGTGGCCTTGGCGACCTTCTCGGCGGCGGCCACGGGGTGGGTGTTGAGGTAGTCGGTGGCCTCGGCCTGGGCCTTGAGGAAGGCCTCCAGGACGGCAGGGTGCTGCTTGGCGAAGTCCTCGCGGGCGGTGACGCCGTGGAAGGTGGGCAGGTTCAGCTGGGCGCCGTCGTACAGGGCCTTCGCCTTGCCCTGGAAGGCGAGCAGACCGGGCCAGGCGACGAACTGCGAGAGCGCGTCCGTGCTGCCCGCGGCCAGGGCCGACGCGCCCACGGCGGGCTGCTGGTTGAGTTTGTTGATGCCGTCGTTCGGGTCGATGCCGGCGCGCTGCAGGGCCCGTACGAGGGTGCCGTCGGCGGCGGAGCCCACGCTCGTGGAGACTTTCTTGCCCTTCAGGTCCGTCAGGGAGGTGAGCTTGGAGTCGGGGGCGGTGACGATGGTGTTGAGGCCGCCGCGGAGGTTGTAGCCGGTGACGGAGACCAGGTGGGTGGGCTTGCCGAGCTGCTTGCCGCGGGCGCCGTTGATGAGCAGGGGGAAGTCGCCCATCGAGCCGATGTCGATCTTCCCGGCGGTCATCTGGGCGGTGATGGGGGCGCCGGTGGCGTAGTCCTGCCAGTCGACCTTGTATGTCTTGCCGTCGTGGAGGGAGCTCAGCTGCTTCTCGAAATAGCCGAGGGAGCGCAGGAGGGTGCCCGCCGTGACCGTGTTGATGGTTTTGGACTGGTAGCCGACGGTGACCGTGACGGTGGAGCCGTCACTACCGGCCGCGGCGTTGCCGCCGCAGGCGGTGAGCGGCGCGAGGAGCAGGGCGGCGGCTGCGGCAAGTGCTGTGCGTTTCATGGGAGGTGTGACCTTTCACCGGAGCAGGTAGGGCATGTTGACCGTGACGGCTCCGGTGGGACAGCGGGCGGCGCACGGGCCGCAGTACCAGCACTCGTCGACGTGCATGTACGCCTTGCCGGTGCTGTCGTCGATGGCGAGGGAGTCCAGCGGGCACATGTCCACGCAGAGGGTGCAGCCGTCGATGCACTTGGACTCGTCGATGGTCACGGGCACGTCGGCCCGCTGGGGCGCCAAGGGCATGGCTGTCTCCAGGGAGGTCGGGCAAGGAGGGGGGTCGTCAGAGGGAGCGGTGCAGCAGGCCGCTCATCGTGATGCGGTCGCCGCGGAAGCGGATGAACTCGAGATCGACCGGGCGGCCGTCGGAGAGGTGTGTGAGGCGTTCCAGCATCAGGACGGCGGCGCCCTGCGGGGCTTCGAGGACGGCGGCGGAGTGGGCGTCGGCGTTCACCGCCTCCAGGCTGATCTCGGCATGGCCGAGATGCTGGCCGGTAAGTGTCTCCAGGAGCCGGAAGATGTCGGTGTTCTCCAGGTCCTCGCCGAGCAGGGCGGTGCCGAGGTCGAGGGTGATGTAGGTGAGGTCGAGGGACAGGGGCAGGCCGTTCAGCCGGCGGAGACGTTCGATGTAGAGGACGTCGGCACCGGGCGGGAGGCGCAGCCGGTCGGCCACCGGGGCCGGGGCGGGGACGGGGCCCACGGTGCGGACCTCGTTGGCGACGTGGCCGTGTTCGCGGAGGGTTTCCGCGAGGCCCATCAGGCAGTCGAGACCGTGGGGGTATTTCTGGCCTACGACGACCGTGCCGACGCCGGGGAGGCGTTCCACCAGGCCCTCGGCTCGAAGCAGGTCCAGTGCCTGGCGGACGGTGTTGCGGGAGGCGCTGTAGTCGGCGGCGAGGGTCGTCTCGTGGGGAAGCGCGCCGTCCGGGAACTCCCCGGCCAGGAGCTGGTGGCGGAGCAGGTCGGCGAGCTGGCGTGCCCGGTCCGCGCGCAGCCGTCGCCGCGCACGGTGGGCGGCGACGGTGGTCGCGCCCTGGCCGGCGTGGTCTCGGATGCGGTCCGCGGTTGACATGTTTTGGACCATACCTATCTGGTAGGGAAAGCGGTGTTGCTGGAGTATTGCGCCACCTGACACGGGACCAGGTATGATCTGACCTGCGGTTTTGTCGGCCGGACGGGAAGATCTGCCAGCGTCGGGGTCTACGGCCCACGTGAACCAACGAGGCGCTCAGCGGGAGAGTCCGCAGAGCCGATACTCCCCATGCCTGAGGCGGCCCGCCTACCCCGCACAACGACAGCACCGGCTCCGCTGTGAGGCGATGACGCCTCTGCGGGCCGGTGCCGTGTGCGTGGGCGCCGGTGGCTGACGGGATCGGGCGGCGCACCCGCCGCCGCTCGGGATCCGTTCGTTCAGCGGGTGACCAGCAGGCCGCGGCTGCGCAGCACCCACCGCTCCAGCGGGCTGAAGCTCAGCAGATCGATGGCGATGCCCACGAGCAGGATCAGGAAGATGGCCAGGAACACCTGGGGCATGCTGGAGTTGTTCCGCCCGTTCTCCAGCAACTGGCCCAGACCGACGCCCAGATCAGGCGAGGATGCGATGATCTCGGCGGCCATCAGGGACCGCCACGAGAACGCCCAGCCCTGCTTCAGCCCTGCCAGATAGCCAGGGAGCGCCCCCGGCATCACGATGTGCCAGGCCCCGCGCAGGCCGGTTGCGCCCATCGTCCGGCCGGCCCGCAGGAACAGCGGCGGAATCTGGTCGATGCCCGCGACGAGGCCGTTGGCGATGGACGGGACCGCGCCGAGCAGGATCACGGCGTACATCATCTTGTCGTTCAGGCCCAGCCAGATCACGGCGGGCGGCACCCAGGCCACGGACGGCAGCGACTGCAGGCCGGACAGGATGGGGCCGATGGCCGCCCGGACGAAGGCCACCCGGGCGACGAGCAGGCCGAGCGGCGTACCGATGGCGAGCGCCAGCAGGAAGCCGAGCAGACCGCGGGAGACGGATGTCCAGATGTAGTCGAGCAGGGTGCCCTGGACCCAGGCATCGCTTACCTCACCCCACACATCGGAGGGCGCGGGCAGCTTGTAGTCGGGGGCGACGTTCGCCCACACCAGCAGTTGCCAGACGACCAGCACCAGTGCCACGGCAGTGACGGGGGGCAGGACCTTGCGCAACAGGGTCTCGCGCAGCGGCGTGCGGCCGGACTGCACCGAGTCCAGGGCGTCGAGGCCGGCTTCCAGTCCCGCCAGACCGTAAGCGTCCCGGGTCTGCTCGGCCACCGTGGAGCCGTCCTTCTCGGTGTCGACGCCGGTATCAGTGCTGGCCATGGCGGCGGATCTCCCCACGCAGTTCTTCGGTGATCTCGACGGACAGCTCGGCGACCGCGCTGTCCTCGATGCGGCGTGGCTGCGGAATGCCGACGGTCCACTCCCGGGCGATGCGGCCCGGGCGGGAGGACAGCAGCACCACTCGCTGTGCAAGCCGTACCGCCTCGCGCACGTTGTGCGTCACGAACAGCACCGACAGTCCCGTCTCACTCCAGATGCGGGTCAGCTCGTCGTGCAGCACGTCCCGGGTGATGGCGTCGAGCGCGGCGAACGGCTCGTCCATCAGCAGCAGTCGGCTGTCCTGGGCCAGCGCCCGGGCCAGAGCGACCCGCTGGCGCATACCGCCCGACAGCTCATGCACCCGCTTGCGGTGGGCGTCCTGCAGTCGTACGAGTTCCAGCAGCCGTTCCGCCTCGGTGCGGCGCTCCTGCTTGGCCACGCCGCGCAGTTTCAGGGCGAGTTCGATGTTCTTGCCCGCGGTCAGCCATGGGAAGAGGGCGTGCTCCTGGAACATCAGGGCGGGCCGGCCGTCCGTGGCGATCGTGCCCGTGGACGGCTGGTCCAGTGCCGCGACCAGGTTGAGCAGGGTGGACTTGCCGCAGCCGGAGGCTCCCAGGAGGGTGACGAACTCGCCCGGTGCGACGTCGAGCGTGATGTCGTCCAGCACGAGCTGCCGTCCGCTGGGCGTGCCCGGTGCGGGGAAGGACTTCGAGACGTGCTCGATCCGGGCGGCGTACGTCACCGCCGTGGCGTCCTCGGCAGCCCTGGCGATCGTGGTGGCCATGGTCGCACCTCCTGGGAACTCATCGGGTCCGGTTGCTGGTTACTCGGCGCCGAGGCCGGCGTCGTCGACCTCGCTCTTGCCTTCGGCCTTCAGGACCTTGTTGAGGAGCGTGAGGTCGTAGATGCCCTTCAGGTCGGGCTTCTCCAGCAGACCGGCCTTGACCGCGTGCTCCGCCTCGGTGTTGAGGGTCGAGGCCAGCGGGTCGTCGGTGAACTGGATGGACTTCCAGGCGGGGTCGATGACCTCGGCGGGAAGCGCCTTGCCCGACAGCTTTTCCAGCGCCTTGTTGGCGGAGGCCTTCGCCTCGTCCGGGTTGGCGTTGATCCACGCGTTGGTCTTCACCGAGCCGCGCAGCACGGCCTCGACGACGTCCGGGTGTTCCTTGAGGAACTTCTGCGACACGATGATGTTCGTGATCACGAACTTCTTGTCGGGCCACAGCGTCGACTCGTCGAGTAGGACCTTGCCGCCCTCGGCGACCAGCTTGGACGCGGTCGGCTCCGGCACCCACGCGCCGTCGATGGAGTTGGACTTGTAGGCGTCCGGGGTGATCTTGTTGTCGGTACGGACGACGGAGACGTCTCCCTTGCCGCTCTCGGCGTCGACCTTCCAGCCCTGGTCCGCGATCCAGTTGAGGAACGCGACGTCCTGGGTGTTGCCGAGCTGTGGGGTGGCGATCTTCTTGCCCTTGACGTCCTTCAGGGACTTGATCTTCTTCGGGTTGACGACGAGCTTCACGCCGCCGGAGGCGGAACCGCCGATGATGCGCAGGTTCTTGCCGTTCGACTTGGTGTAGCCGTTGATGGAGGGGGAGGGACCGATCCAGCCGATGTCGATGGACCCGGCGTTCAGCGCCTCGATCTCGGAGGGCCCGGCGTTGAAGGTTGAGGCCTTGATCGTGGTGCCGCCGAGCTCCTTCTGGAACAGGCCCTCCTGGACACCCACCAGAGCGGTGGCATGCGTGAGGTTGGGGAAGTAGCCGATCTTCACTTCGTCGGCGGAGAGCTTCTTGGCGCCCGCCGCGGCCGCCGGGGTCTGCTTGCCGTCATCGGTGGACTTGGAACCGTAACCGCAGGCGGTGAGCAGGAGGGGAAGCGCGGCTATGGCGGCGAGGGTGCGCAGGGTGGTGAGCGGTCTTGCGGCAGACACGGAGGTGTCCTCTCAGGGAAGGAGGGGTGGTCAAAGAGGTGTGGGATGGCGTGCTGAGGTCTCAGACCGGCCGACAGATGGCGGTGGACGTACGGCCGAAGTCGATGTGACGACGCGAGGTCAGCACGGGCAGCACCCGGTCTGCGCAGCTGAGCGCTCCCATGGCCGCCCCCTGATCCCTAGTTTTCCTACCTGGCTGCTAGGGATCGTGACAGAAGGTGGCACCCACCCCAAGAGGGTGTTCACACGATGGACGCGAATATCTCAATCCTCGGGATGGGTGGCGATTGGCCCAGCGTGTCAGCGATTTTTCCCGGACGAGGGGATCGCTCACGCAGCTGCCTCCAGACCCACACGCCGAGCGAGGCGGAGAACTGATCGGCGACCGCTCAAGTGCCTCACGTGCGGCGGGCTCCACGACGCCCCCGCGTCCTCCCGCACATCGATGTGCTTGTCCAGCACGAACCAGCTGGCGTGATGTGCGCGGGGCCCATGGAGGTGCACCGGGCGCAGCCCGTAGTCGATCGCCAGGGCGTGTGCCATGCTCCCGCCGATTGCCAGCGGCAGCACGGTCACGCCCTCCAGCGCGCACTGCGGCAGCAGATCGAGCAACGCCTTCAGCTGCCCGGAGTACGCGGCCTTGTAGACCGGGATGCCGATGACTACGCCGTCGGCGCTACGGAAGCGCTCGATGGCGTGGACTGTCTCCGGGTGTCCGATCGCCCGCCTGCAGCAAGGCTTCGGCCAGAAAAGTGCAAACATCGAGGGCGATCACGTCGTGTCCCTGGGCTGCGAGCCGGGCGTCCAGGCGGCGCAGCGGACAGGCCGTGCGGGGAGGTGTTGGAGAGGCCTCCGCAGAGGAGGGGCCACCCAGCGCGCCGGGCAGTCCGATGGCGGCTCAGCGGCACGCCACGCTGGCCACCCTGCTGCGCGCGCGGGACGTGCTTGAGTGGCGGCTCGCCTCCCGGGAGCACGTGCTGGGAAGCGGCGAACTCACCTGGTTGTGGGTGACGCTCGTGCCGCTGGACACCGTGCACCGCTGCCACCTGGCCGCCGCCGCGGTGCACCACATCACCGAGCACCCCCATCTGTGGGCGTGTGCATGGGGGCTGGCGGCACACCGCACCTTTGCCGCCCACCTTGACCTGGACGGCATCGCCCGCAGGCGCCCCGCCCACTGCCGGGCCAAGGAGACGGCCAGGGCGGCGGTACAGATCGTGGATTGGATGACGTACCACTGACCGGTTGTCCCGATCGCGGAACCGCCCCAGGCGGCCGTCTCAGGGGGCGGGCACGTACTTGTACCCCACCCGACGCACTGTGACGATCCGCTGCCGGTGTGCCGAGCCCAGCTTTCGGCGCATACGTGCGACGTGCACGTCGACGGTGCGTCCATCCCCCATATGGGTGTGACCCCACACGTGCTCGACCAACTGTTCGCGGGTGTGGACTCGGTGAGGATGAGCCACGAGCCGGGTCAGCAGGGCGAACTCCAGATAAGTGAGGTCGAGTTCCTCTCCCTCCAACTCAGCGACATGGCGCTCGGCATCGATACGGATCGGGCCATCGGCCAGGACCGACTGGTCCGGCGTGCGCGTCGGGAGCGGTACGGCGTCGGGGGCGACCGGGTGGATCTGTGGCCGCAGTCCCGCGTCGGCGAAGAGAGCGGCCGGGTCGACCCCCTTGGGAAGCAGCACCAGATAGCCCACGAGCGGTGAGCCGTCGCCGGGCGGTGTGCCGCCTCCTTCCTCCTCTTGTGGCTCTTCGTGTACAAGACGCAGGCGACGAGGGGCGGTCAGCGGGGCGTGGAGCAGAGTGGCGTGAGACGAGGGTGCCGAAGTCATGGCTTTGTAGTCCCTTCCCTGTGCATGGGGAGTTGTTTTGGCGCCAGGTCGATGCGTCGAGCCAGAGGGGGCATAAACCCGGACGAGCCGGAGCGACTGTTCGATGGGAGGTCGCGTGGAGACCCAGTGCGGCGATGGCTCAGCCATCTGTCGCACCTGCGAGCCAAAGGAGAGAGGAGATGGACGAGCAGATGCGCTGCTGAGCGCCGGCCGCTTTCTAGCCGCGTCGGCAGACGGCGCTGGCCACTCGACGGAAGTCGACGTGCCGGCGGCGTACCAGGGGCTGCTGCGCGCGGGACATGGCCCCATGGTGGGTGAGCGCAACGACGGCGTCAACGCTTCTCTACTAAATCGATAGGGATAGTGGGGAATTTCACTGGGTCGGGCTGCTTGAAGAGGCGCTCAACGCCACTGGTCCGTGACAGCGGCAATCGGTGCCTGCGGAAAGCTCCGTCATCGATGGTCGTATCAACCTGAAAACACGGTGAGTGCCGACCCCCATTGCGGACGACACGGAACCCGGGGCCGCGGCCGGACCGGTAGCCTGGCGAGGCTCGGGGTGTCGAAGGTGCTCTGGACGCCGAAGGCCATACGAAGCAGGAAGCTGGTCGGTCCCGACGCGAGGAGATTCATGGCCACGCCCAGGAGCACCGCTTCGCCGCGCAGGGTCACCGCGCTGGCCGCGGGGAACGGAGGGCGAGGCCACGGCCACCCCGCGCGGTCTAGTCGACGAGTTCGAGCACGAGTTCGGCGACTTGTTCCACTTCGATGAGGAAGCCGTCGTGACCGTACGGGGATTCGACCACCCGGACGTGATCCGCTGTTGGGATCCCGGCCGCCAACTCCGCTTGCTGGGACAGCGGATAGAGGCGTTCCGAGTCGACGCCCGCGACGAGGGTCCTGGCCATCACACGGCTCAGGGCGGCGCGCGTACCGCCCCGGTCGCGACCGACGTTATGACTGTTCATGGCCTCTGCCAGGGTGACGTAGCTGCCCGCGTCGAAGCGGCTCACGAGCTTGACGGCGTGGTGGTCGAGGTAGGACTCGACCTGGAACCGGCCGCCGTTCCCCGTACCCTGCGGCGCGCGCCCGAAGCGGACCTGGAGCTCAGGTTCGCTGCGATAGGTGACATGGGCCAGGCGACGGGCCAGGCCGAGCCCCGCATGCGGGCCGAGCCCGGGGCCGGCGTCGTGGTAGTCGCCGCCACGCCAGTGCGGGTCGCTGCGAATGGCATGGAGCTGGATTGTCAACGGCCATCGGGATACCCAGGTGGGCGGCCGGGGGTTCTCCCGGCTCGTGGCCATCAGAATTCCAGGCTGATGGCCAGTGGTGTTCCTGGGGTGGGATCAGTTCAGAGCGATGACGCCCTGGCCGGCGAGGGCCTGCGAGAGCCGGTGTGAGTCGCCCTTGGTGACCACGAGGTGGGCGTGGTGGAGGAGGCGGTCGACGGTCGCGGTGGCGAGGGTCTTGGGCATGATCGTGTCGAAGCCCGAGGGGTGGATGTTGCTGGTCGCGGCGATGGAGCGTCGTTCGTAGGCGGCGTCGACGATGCGGTAGAAGGCTTCGGCGGCGTCCTCGCCGGCGGGCAGCATCCCGATGTCGTCGATCACGATGAGGTCGGCCCGGCAGATCTTCGCGACCGTGCGGGCGGTCGAGCCGTCGACCTTGGACTTGGTGATCGTGGCGGTCAGCGACTCCAGGGTGAACCAGGCCACCTTCAGGTCCTTCTCGATCGCCGCATGGGCCAGCCCCTCGGTGAAGTGCGACTTTCCCGTGCCGGAGGCGCCGGTGATGACGAGGTTCTCCGCCCGGCCGACCCATTCCAGGGTGGCCAGGGCGTTCTGGGTGGGCTCGGGGATGGTGGAGTCCTCGGCCCGCCAGGACGCAAGGGTCTTGCCGGTGGGGAAGTTCGCCGAGGAGCGTCGCAGGCGGCGGGTGGCGGCGTCGCGGCCGGTGACTTCCTCGGCGACCAGGACCCGCAGGACCTCGGCGGGGTCCCATCGCTGGGCCCGGGCGGTGGCCAGCACGTCGGGGGCGGCCTTGCGCAGGTAGGGCAGGCGCATCCGCTTCAGGAGTTTCTCGAGTTCCTCGGGGATGGCAGGGGCGGCGGGGTAGGTCATCGCGGAGCTTCCTTGGTGTGGTGCGGGGGTATCGGCCCTTGTTCCAGGGCGATTTCGAGGCGGGCGGCGTTGTAGTGGAGGTCGTGGAGGATCTGGGTGGGGAGTCGGCCGTGGGCGAGGTGCTCGGCGGCGCGGAGCAGGACCCGTCGTAGTTCGAGGACGTGGTCACAAGGCAGGGACAGCGCGGGAGAGGGGCCGGTCACTGGCCCATCGCCTGCCAGCCGCCGGTGCCCGGCTGGACGGAGTGCGTCTCGTCGACGCGGACGAGGTCGCCGGGCGGCCGGCTGGCGGCCAGGTGGTCCAGGATCGAGGGCAGGTCCTCGTCACCGAAGCGGCCCGCCGCCGCGGCCAGGCCCAACGCCTCGTCGACCTTGCCGGTGCCCAGGATCGTGGCGAGTTCGACGGCGCGGGCCATCTTCGCCCTGATCCGGCTCGCGCCGGCGGGTCCTGCTTCCTTCAGCCAGCGTCCGGCGCCGGGTCCGATGGCGACGAAAGCGATCTCGGCCTCGGTGCGGGGCCGCAGCCTGGGCTGGTGGACGCTGCGGCCGTCAGGGTGGTCGGGGTAGTGCTCGTCGATGATCTGCGGGATGCCCGGGATGGACAGCCGATGGCGCCAGATCTCGGACAGGTCACCGGAGTTGGTGCGGGCGGTGATGGACAGCTCCTCGCCGACGACCCGGCACCACACCCGGGCGCCGGTATAGCCGGGCGGGGTGGAGTAACGCACCGATCCGAAGCTGACCGTGCGATCGTCACGGACGGTGCGTTCCTCGCCGAGCGCGAGCGCGAGGGGTTCGTCGGGCAGGACGTGCAGGGTGGTGCGTTCGATGTCGAGGCGGTCGTCGGGTATCTGCCCCGTCGCCCGGTGGCGGCGGGCGTTGACCTGATCGCACCAGATGCGGCAGGCGTCGGCGAGTTCGGCGAAGGCGGCGTACTGCGGCAGCAGGTTCGCCTCGGTGGGCACCAGGTCGGCCTTGGCGATACGGACGGTGGCCTCCGCGCCGCCCTTGGACTCCGGGTCGTAGGGCACACACGTCATGACCTGGCAGCCGTAGTGCCGGCCGGCGGCGACCATCTGCGGGTGACGGACAGGGATCCCGGCGATGTGCTCGATGGTGACCGTCCTGACGTTGTCGGTCAGGATGTAGGTCGGTGCTCCGCCGATCCTGCGCAGCGTGGTGTCCAGACAGGCGACCAGGGTGCCCAGGGTGCAGTCCCAGACCGGGATCACGACCCGGAACCGGGACCAGGACAGCCACGCGCAGAACAGCCACGTCCGCCGGCCCTCGATCTTCGGGCCCTCGCCCCAGTCGAACTGCAGCCACATCCCCGGCTCGGGAATCCAGGGCCGATACGTGCGACGCTTGCCTGCCCTCCACGCGCTCTTCGCCGCGTTCACCGCCCGCCTCGTCGAGCGCGGGCTGCCCCGATATCCCATCCTCACCAGCCGGTCGTGGACCACATCGGCGCGGATCTTCGCCTTCGAGGTGTCGACCCAGTCCTCGATCTTCTCCAGGAACGCGTCGATGGCCTTCGGTCTCGGCGCGTGCTCGTAGGGGTTGCGGCCGCTGTCGCGGGCCTGGACGTAACGCTTGACGGTCTTGGGGTCGTGCCCCGTCAGCTCGGCTGCCGACCAGACAGTCTTCGTCAGGTCGTACGCCTCAAGGATTTCCATGATCTCTCTGTCAGACTTCGTCACAGGACCTCTCCGGCCGGTTGCTGTTGCGCGCAAACATCAGCAAACCGGACGGAGGGGTCTCCTTCGGATGAGAGGGGGATCAGGAACACCACAGGCCGATGGCCGCCCACCAGGAATTCTGACGGCCATCAGCCTGGACTCAACTGGCCGCCCACCTGGAGCTTGGCATGGCCGCCGTCAAGCTGGATGTTCGCCCAGGCGATCTGCTCCGCGCTCGCCGCGGCCGTCGTGGCGAGCAGCAGAAGCGCCCGAGACCGTTCCGGATACGACACGGCCCACTCCAGCGCCCGCATCCCGCCCATCGACCCACCGACGACCAACGCCCAGCGGTCGACGCCCAACGCGTCGGCCAAGCCCGCCTCGGCGGCAACCTGGTCACGCTGTGTCAGGAAGGGGAAGGCACCGCCCCAGCGGCCTCCATCCGGTGTGAACGACGACGGTCCGGTGCTGCCCTGACAACCGCCCAGCACGTTCGGAGCCACGACGAACCAGCGGTCCGTGTCGAGCGCGCGCCCGGGACCGATGAGCCCGTCCCACCAGCCGGGAGTGGAGTGCCCAGGCTCGGCGGGACCGACGACGTGACTGTCGCCGGTCAGGGCGTGCAGATCTCGACGGACAGCTCGGCGACCGCGCTGTCCTCGATGCGGCGCGGCTGCGGGATGCCGACGGTCCATTCCCGGGCGATCCGTCCCGGCCGGGAGGACAGCAGCACCACCCGCTGGGCCAACTTCACCGCCTCGCGCACGTTGTGCGTCACGAACAGCACTGACAGTCCCGTCTCCTGCCAGATGCGGGTCAGCTCGTCGTGCAGCACGTCGCGGGTGATCGCGTCCAACGCGGCGAACGGCTCGTCCATCAGCAGCAGCCGGCTGTCCTGGGCGAGCGCCCGGGCCAGCGCGACGCGCTGCCGCATACCGCCCGACAGTTCGTGCACCCGCTTGCCGTGCGCGCCCTGCAGCCGTACGAGTTCCAGCAGCCGTTCCGCCTCGGCGCGGCGCTCCGCCTTGGCGACCCCGCGCAGCTTCAGCGCGAGTTCGATGTTCTTGCCCGCGGTCAGCCACGGGAACAAGGCGTGCTCCTGGAACATCAGGGCGGGCCGGCCGTCCGTGCCGATGGAGCCGGCGGACGGCAGGTCCAGTCCCGCGACCAGGTTGAGCAGGGTGGACTTGCCGCAGCCGGAGGCACCCAGGAGGGTGACGAACTCGCCCGGTGCGACATCGAGCGTGATGTCGTCCAGCACGAGCTGCTGCCCGCCGGGCGTCCCCGGCGCGGGGAAGGACTTCGAGACGTGCTCGATACGGGCGGCGTGCGTCACCGCCGTGGCGTCCTGGACAGCCTTGGCGACCGTGGTGGCCATGGCCGTCACCTCCTGGGTACTCATCGGGGCGGTTGTCGCTTGTCAGCTGTTCCGCTACTTGGCGCCGAGACCGGCGTCGTCGACCTCGTCCTTGCCCTCGGCCTTGAGGACCTTGTTGAGCGGTGCGAGGTCGTAGATGCCCTTCAGGTCGGGCTTCTCCAGCAGACCGGCCTTCACCGCGTGCTCCGCCTCGGTGTTGAGGGTCGAGGCCAGCGGGTCGTCGAGGAAGGTGATGGACTTCCAGGCCGGGTCGATCACGTCGGCGGGCAGGGCCTTGCCCGACAGCTCCTTCAGGGCCGTGTTGGCGGACGCCTTCGCCTTCTCCGGGTTGGCGTTGATCCACTCATTGGTCTTCACCGACCCGCGCAGCACCGCCTCGACGACGTCCGGGTGATCCTTGAGGAAGCTCTGCGACACGATGATGTTCGTGATCACGAACTTCTTGTCCGGCCACAGGTCGGCCTCGTCGAGGATCACCTTCGCGCCCTCGGCGACCAGCTTGGAAGCGGTCGGCTCCGGCACCCAGGCTCCGTCGATGGAACCGGACTTGTAGGCGTCCGGGGTGATCTTGTTGTCCGTGCGGACGACGGAGACATCGCCCTTGCCGCTCTCGGCGTCGACCTTCCAGCCCTTCTCCGCGATCCAGTTGAGGAACGCGACGTCCTGGGTGTTGCCGAACTGTGGCGTGGTGATCTTCTTGCCCTTGACGTCGTCCAGGGACTTGATCTTCTTCGGGTTCACGACGAGCTTCACGCCACCGGAGGCGGAACCGCTGATGATGCGCAGGTTCTTGCCGCCCGACTTGGTGTAGCCGTTGATGGCGGGGGAGGGGCCGATCCAGCCGATGTCGATGGACCCGGCGTTGAGCGCCTCGATCTCGGAGGGCCCGGCGTTGAAGGTCGAGGCCTTGATCTTGGTGCCGCCGAGCTCCTTCTGGAGCAGGCCTTCCTGGACGCCCACCAGGGCGGTGGCGTGCGTGAGGTTGGGGAAGTAGCCGATCTTCACCTCGTCGGCGGAGAGCTTCTTGGCGCCCGCCGCGACCTCGGTCTGCTTGCCGTCGTCGGTGGCGTCGGATCCGTAGCCGCAGGCGGTGAGCAGGAGGGGGAGCGCTGCTACGACGGCGATGGTGCGCAGGGTGGTGAGCGGTCGTGCGGCAGACACGGAGGTGTCCTCTCGGGAATGGGTTGATCAGGGAGATGCGAAAGCGCGAGGCGCAAAGCTCATGGGCATGCGCCTGCGCTCCATTCGTCGGCCCTCGGCGGCGGGAATGCCGTCGTGGGTCCGGAAGCGGAGCTGTGCGGGGATGGGCGGGCGCGGGTGACGCTGCCGACCGAAGGATCTTCTGTCGGCGGCCTCAGGCGGGCCGACAGAGGGCGCTGGACGTGCGGCCGAGGTCGATGTGGCGGCGCGAGGTCAGCAGAGGGAGCGACAGTTCTGCGCGGTTGCGCGTTCGCATGGCCCCCCCACGGATCCCCAGTTTTCCTATCTGGCTGATAGGGATCGTGGCAGAAGGCGGCGTTCACCCCAAGGGGGTGTTCGTATGATGGACGCGACTATCTCACTCTTTGGGATGTTCGGTCGACGGCCCCGCGTGTCAGGGGTTGACCCAGGCTTTCGGGGCGTCGGTCAGTGCGGCTATGTAAGCGGGCAGTTGGGCCGATGCGACGTCGGCGAGCGACACGCCCTCGAGGATCTCGCGCACGTTGGACCGCAACGCGATCCACAAGGGGAGCAGTGACTCGGCGGGGCCGGTGTAGGACAACTCGGGCGGGCGGACCCCGCGTACCGAGACCAGGGGTCCCTCCACGACGCGGATGACGTCGGCGATGCTGATCGACTCGGCGGGCTTGGCCAGCCGGTAGCCGCCGTTGCCGCCGCGCTGGCTGAGGACGAGACCGCCCCGGCGCATGTCGTTCAGGATGCTTTCGAGGAACTTGTGCGGGATGCCCTGGGCGTCGGCGATGGCCTCGGCCTTCAGTGGCCCGTCATCGCGTGACGCGGCGAGCTGCAGTGCGGCACGTACCGCGTAGTCCGCCCTGGCTGAGATCCGCATGCGTCCATTATCCACTAAGGCTTCGGTCGGTATCCGCTGCCGGCAGGCCGCCGGGCGGGAGCGGATACCCCTGCCCGGCGGCCGTGCGCGGCGGGTGCGGTGCTCAGGCCGCGGCCGGGGTGTAGTGGGCGGCGTCGTCGCCCCCGATGACGTGGCTGAGAGTGCCGTCTACACCGGCGGGGACGTCGCCCGCGACGGTCACCCGGTGCAGCAGTCGCGGCAGGTCGCCGTAGTCGTCGGGGGCGTAGTGCTGGGTGATGCGGTTGTCGAACAGGACGAGGTCGCCGGGCGTCCAGGCCACGCGCACGATGTTCTCGGGACGCGTGACGTACGACTGGAAGATGCGCAGCAGGTCACGGGAGTCGGACGGGCCGAGGCCCACGATGCTCTGGGCGAAGCCGCCGATGAACAGCCCCCGCTCCCCGGTCTCGGGGTGGACGCGGACGACCGGGTGGGCGGTGCGGTACTTGCGGGAGACGAACCGCTTGCGGTGCTCGGCCGCCTTCTCGTTCTTCGGGGTGGCGTAGTCGTAGTCGTTGGTGTGTACGGCCCAGAGCTTGTCCGCGAGCTCGCGCAGCGGCTCGGGCAGATCCCGGTACGCCGCGGCCGAGTTGGCGATGAGGGTGTTGCCGCCGTAGGGCGGGACCACGATGCTGCGTAGCGTGGACGCCTTCGGGGGCGTACGGACGAAGGTGACATCGGTGTGCCACTGGTTGGCGCGGATCCCCTCGTCGCCGTCGACCGGCAGGATGTTCGGCTGGCCGTCGACGGAGGGGACCGTCGGGTGCGCGGTGGTCAGCTCACCGAAGAGGGAGGCGAAGCGGAGCTGGCCCGCGTCGTCCAGGTCCTGGCCGCGGAAGACGAGCGTCTTGTGCTCCAGGAGCGCGGAGTTGATCTCGGTGACGACAGCGGGGTCGAGGCCGGTGGAAAGATCCACGCCGAAGATCTCGGCGCCGATACGGCCGCCGATCCTGCGGACGTCGAAACCGGTGCTGGTGGTCATGCGCGGGTGTCCTTTCGAGGGGTGATCAGCCGGGACGTGATCGGCCGGGTGGTCACGAAGTGATGGGCGGTGAGGTTCCCTGGGCCCCTGGCGGGCTGAGGGAAGGGCCGACGGCCCGCAGCGCGCCGGGCGTGCGGCCCCGACCCCAGCCGATGTGACGGCGGTAGCTGCCGAGCAGGCCGGCACGGGCCAGGTGGCCCTCGTCCCGGGCGGTGGAGTCGTTGGGCAGCGGCTGGGTCAGGGGCGCGACGAACAGGGCGTCGGCCGGGCAGTTCGCCTCGCACTGGAAGCAGGTCTGGCAGTCGTCGCGGCGGGCGAGCACCGGGATGCCGTCCTCGCCCCGGTCGAAGACATCGGTCGGGCAGACCTTGATGCACTTGTCGCAGGCGATGCAGCGTTCCGCCGAGACCAGCTCGATCACGAAGCCACCTCCAGGGGTGCGGCTGACGTGGCCGACGCGTTCGACAGGGGCTCGACGCGGGTCCACACCCGGTCCAGACCGCCCGTCGTGATGCGGTGGTACTGGCCGGGGTCCTGCGCGGGGAAATCGAGCCGCTTGGCCATACCGCGGGTCTCGGTACGGGCCAGTGCAGCCGCGTACATCCAGCGGGCGTGTGCCGCCATCGCCGCCGCCTGCCTCGCCCGTACGGTGTCCCCGCCCACGGCGTGCAGGGAGGCCCGAGACTGCTCCCAGACGCTGTCGAGGACCTCCAGCGAGGCGGTGAGCCGATCGCCGTGGCGCAGGTAGTTCTTCTCGTACGGCAGCACCTCGGCCTGGACCGCGGCGACGACCTCGCGGAAGCCATCGGCCGGACCCGCTGCCCCGGTGGGCCGCAGTCCGGCCCCACCCACGGCCACCAGGCGCCTCGTGGCGGCGCGTGCGCCGAGCGAGCGGGCGTGGCGGGCCGCGCCCCGGCCCGCCCAGATGCCGGAGGAGATGGCCCAGGCGGCGTTGTGGCTGCCGCCGCCGGTGAAACCGCCGCAGATCAGCTCACGGGTCGCCGCGTCGCCGGCCGCGTACAGCCCGGGGACGGTGGTGGAGCAGTCGTCGCCGGTGATGCGGATGCCGCCGGTGCCGCGCACGGTGCCCTCGGCGAGGAGCGTGACGGCGAAGCGCTGGGTGAAGGGGTCGATGCCGAGCCGGTCGAAGGTGAGGAAGAAGTTCGGCTGGGCCAGCCGCATCGCCTGCCGGGCCGCCTCGTCCGCGCGGTCCAGGCGGCAGTACACCTTCTCGCTGAGCAGCGCCCGCGCGATCACGGACCGGCCGCCCTGGCTGGCCGCGCCCTCCAGGACCGTGCCGTCCTCGTGGTAGAAGGTCGCGAACGATTGAAGTGCTCTCCCGGCTGAAGCCGGGAGATTCCTGCTTACCTTGCGGTAGCGGGCTTGACGCGCTTCGCGCGCCTGACGACTGCCCTCCCGGC
>NZ_JBIARC010000056.1:0-50627 GCF_042889625.1 Streptomyces sp. NPDC002573
CTTCTGCAGCGGATATGACTTCGACACTCACATCCTTGCAGGTCAACGGCACCTTTCTGCTATCGGGGCGTCAGGTCGCCCAATTCCGCTGAATAACCAGGGCTAGCTTTACCACGCCCCACTCGGAGGGATTACCCCCGCTTGTGGATGACGGGCTGCCCAGGTGTGAGGCCGTCGCTGGCCTCAACCACGGGCGGTGGTATTCACGGGCGGGGCCATGAACGCGCGGCCACGGCACGCGTGTTGTCAGCGCCCATAACACCCCCGCCGTCCTGGCCACCGTCCGCGACCTGATACGCGGTGCTCTCAAGCTGGCCGGGCGCGTCAACATCGCCTACGCCCGACGCGCCCACACCGACCAACACCAAGTCCTCACCCTCTACGGCATCACAAGATCACCATGAACCGGACATCCAGGGGCGCCTGGTTCGGTTTCTCCTTCTCAGCGCAGTTGCTCGGCCAGTCCGACGATGATGCCCTCGGGGCCGCGGAGGTAGCAGAGCAGATAGCTGTCCTCGAACCGGGCGATCTCGCCGACGAGTTCGGCGCCGTGCGGGCGCAGGCGGGCAACGGTGTCCTCGATGTCGTCGACGGCGAACATGACGCGGTGCGTGCCCAGAATGTTGTGCGGCCGGTTGCGCGGCCCGGCGCTGATCACCGCGGGGCTGCGGTACTTCGCCAGCTCGAGCCGGCCGTGACCGTCCGGGGTCCGGATCATCGCGATGTCACAGCGGACGCCTTCGAGTCCGGTGCACTGGTCGGCGAAGAGGCCCTCGACCTCCGCCCTGCCCTCCAGCTCCATACCGAGTTCCACGAAGAACGCGATGGCGGCATCCATGTCCTCGACGACGATGCCGACGTTGTCCATCCGCTGAATCGCCATGCTGTTTTCTCCCTCTTCCTCGTGCGGCCGGTGGTGACCGCTGATGTCCCTGGGACAGAGCCGCTGACACATTCTCGACATCCGCAGACCGCCGAACTCAGAAAGATCTGGATCACGCCTCAGGTGAGATTCGTCCGGATGTACCAACCCAACGCCGGCACGATGCGAATGCCTCCCACGAAGGCCGACACCGTGGTTGCTGCGCTGTGCGAGGTACGGATCAGAGCAAGCATGCTCAGCCGGATACCCGGCAGGAGCGGCCAAGCCGAGGTGCAGCCCAGCCCAGGCAGGCCACCGGCTGAAGATCGCGCCAACGCCCGCGGTGTCGATCACGGACCCGGCCAATCCCACCAGCAGAATCCGCCGGGTCCCTCGTGGCCCTCCTCTCTGGCCGAGCCCGCTCATCGCGCAGTCATGAGAACAGCACCATGGACACGGGTCCGATCGCGGCCTCGCCGGCGGCGCTCCCTCCCGCGTCGCCGGAAGCACTCCGAGCGGCGCCGCCCCCATCCCGGCATCTGCGGACGTGACCGTCCCGACGGCGCCCCACCCGCTTGCCATCACGCCTCCTACCTGCGTGGACGCGCCTTTTGCCATCTGGAGGCCTCCCTACAGGACTCCACGTCGGTAGTATAGGAGCATGTGCGCGTATTGTTGACTCGAGCGCCCGCTTCGAACCTGTGCCGCGCGCTTCTGGGTGGCGTCTTCGGACCACGTCAGGAAGACCGCCCTTGGTATACGAGAAGACGCCTCTCAGAGAGGGCGAGTACATGAGTGAGATCAAGCCCCGGTTCCGGAGGGTCGACGGACTGTCCATTCGCTGTGCCGAGAGCGAGGACGGACCCCGCGACCGAGAAGCACTGCTGCTGAGCCCGTTTCCGGAAAGCCTCTACGCCTACCACGCGACCTGGTCGCGATTGGCCGAGAACACCCGCCTGATCGCCGTGGACCTGCCGGGGTTCGGGCACTCGAACATGCGGGAGGACCTGCTGTCGCCGAGGGCGATGAGCGACTTCATCGTGCGGATCGCCGACGAGTTGGGACTGGCGAAGCCGCACATCGTGGGCCCGGACATCGGCACCAGCGCGGTGCTGTTCGCCGCGGCCCAGCACCCGGACCGCTTTCGCAGCGCCGTCGTGGGCAGCGGAGGCGCGTCGGCCCCGCTGCGGCTGTCAGGCCCGTTGGATGAGTGGGTGCATGCGGAGGACCTCGCACCGTACCGGGCACTCCAGCCCAAGGACATCGTCACGATCGCCATCAGCAAGATCAAGGGCTACGACATGCCGGAGATCGTGCGTGAGGACTACATCGGGGCCTACGTGGGCCAGCGGATCGTCGACCAGATGGCATACCTCCGCGCCTACCGCGAGGACCTACCGGTCCTGCGCGATCTACTGCCCGGCATCGAAATGCCTGTGCAGGTCATCGGCGGCCGCGACGACCACGTGGTGCCGGTTGAGAACGCCGAGTACCTGCACCGGCACCTGCCCAACAGCAGGCTCGACATCGTCGGCATCGGCCACTACGTCTGGGAACAGGCCCCGGAGGAGTACGCCAGGATCGTCAATGACTGGTGGGCGGTGAACTGATCGCCATCCCGAGGGAACAGCAGATCGCGGAGTGCTCACATCACCTGGTGACATCAACGCAGTTGCACGCCCGTAGACGAGGCCGACCGTCCGGGGATCGGGTACACGGCCGCGAGCACGAGTTCCGGCAGGGTACGCAGAACCGGGATCGAACTCCTGAAGCGGGTGCCCCGGGTTCGAATCCTGCCGGGGACACACGGTGAAGGGCCCGTTCAGCGGCTTGATCCCCCCAAACTGGTCCTTCCTCCTGATCACTCGCGCCGAAGCAGCTCCCGGCCAAAGCCGCTACACCGACCGCGTGGTCTCGTGAAAGCAGCAATCCAGGATCGCGTGAGCCCGGCTACGGCAGTCGCCTGAGCCACAACAGGGCAAGGCGGTAGGCGCCGGCAGCCGCGATGAGTCCCACCAGCACCGTAGCCGTGTACGCCCAGTCGGGCAGCACCTGCTTGAAGGGCTCAAACGCGACATCGCGAGTGATCGCGAATGCTGCGACAGCGGCGAACGTCGCGCCCGCTGACTGCTTGGTCCACCGACCCGCCTTGGCGGCCGGGCGGGGTGCAAGATGTTCTGTCACTCGTCAGTTGTACGGGCATCTGATCCAACTCATCAATGGCCACGTGCCCCCTGCGTGTCCGATGAGAACCCGGGCACCGGCGCTTGGCTGCGTCGTAGAAACTCACGGCCGAAGTCGCTACGCCCACCGCGCGGTACCGTGCTGCCGTTACGGGGAGGCGCGGAACACGCCATGGGTGAGAGCACCGGCCCACAGCAGTTCACGGTTGGCGACGTCTTGTTGGTCAGCTGCCCGTCAGCACGTGCACGAGTCGCCCATGTGACCCCCGTTCGAGATCTCGGTCGAGTGGCCATGGGTGCAGATTGATCCGGACTCCGAGGTCCGGTGGAACGGCCACAGGGCGATTCCGCGCGCCGTGCCCAACGGTGAGTGGGGCGGGCTCTTTCAGGTCGACCCGCATGCACGACACCTGGAGGCCGGCGACTCCTGCCCGGTGGGCATCCCCGAGACCCTCGTACGGATCATCGACATCGGTCGCTTCGACCCACCCGCAGACGTGGGACGGCTTCCGCGGCCCCACACCATGTTGATCGTGTTGCCGGCCGATGATGCTAACGCCCCTCACACAGAGAACGAAGGCGACACCGTCGACCTCGAATCTGCGGCTCCCATCAAGATCGAGCTGATATCGCGCGGCTGACGGGACCATGGGCCTGGGCCGTCCTGAGACCGTCGAGGGGTGCTCGACGCCGAGGCCGACAGCGTGGTGCCGTTCTTCGCCCGGCACTTCGGCGGTGCGGGCATCGCGTCGGTCTGACGTGGGCGGTTGCGGTGCCTGGCGGCCGGCAGGTGGCCGCACCGACGGTTCTGTCTGCCGGCGGCACACGCCAAGTGCCGGATGCCCGCGCCCGACCGGTCAGCCGCGGGAGCGGCGAGAGAACTCGCACCACCGGTTGTCGTTGGGGTCGCCGAGTACGGTGCGGAGGGCGATCGAGTCCCCCCGGCGGACGTAGTGCAGGTCGTAGAACTCCTCGCCGATCTTCAGGTCGAAAGTCTGCGGGGTGGCCCCCTCGGCCCCTGCGTAGAGGTACCAGGTCCCGTGTCCGGCTGCCAGGCGCTTCACGGCTCCGGAGCGCAGCGCGAAGTCCACCGGGAGGTCGCGGACGGTGAAGGTGCGGTCCGCCTCTACCGTGAGAGTCGATCCGCAGTCACTTGTCCAGTGACCCAGGACGTCCGCTGCCGTCACGTGCGTCAGCGGCTTGTGGGCACCGCCGCAGGCGCCGGCCAGCAGGGCGACTGCCCCGGCACACAGGAGCCTCGCCGCTCGAACTCTCACCACGTCCCACTTCCTGTACCGGCACTGGCTGTCCAGGGCACGACCACTGCCGTCACCAGCGATCAGTCGGACAAGCATGCACTTCCCTCGCGCGGCCCTGGGAGCCTGCCGGCCAGTGATCAAGGCCACCGCGTCGGCGTTCCCGACTGCGGGCGCCCTGCGGTGAGCGGGAGAACTCGGCCCAGGTGTAGGGGTGGCCCGGGTTCGGGGTCCACACCGCGGCGAGGTCGGTGGCCCTCGGTACTCTCACTCGTCCTTCTCATCCTTCATCAGGTTCCTGGACGGCCCTTACCGCGAGCCACGCGCGTGGGCGCTTCATGCGGAGCCGGTCAGCTCTCGGCGTCGTGGTAGTAGACCGTGAGGCTCGGCCAAGGGCCGTCCCCGGTGGTTTCCGTGTGCAGGACGAGGTCCTGAACCTCGACCGGGCCAAGGCTCTCGATGGAGTCCGCGACCCTGCGGAGAAGCGCAGGGACGTCGTTCCGTCCGGCTCCTGCCGGGTTGGCCTGAGAGAAGTGCCTGATCGTCCACGATTCCATGCGTCCATGATCACGGAGGGGGTGCGGTGAGGCCGGGGGGCGGCGCCGTCGTCAGGGCTGTCCTACGGCCGTCAGGTCCACGTCCTTCGTCTACCGGTACCGGACGAACGACACGGTGCCGAGCAGGCAGAGGGCCGCCACGTACCGGCGGTACCAGTCGGCGTGGCCGTGTGTGGCGAGGTATTCGTTCAGGTATGGCGCCGTGCCGCCGAACAGGGTCACCGTCAGCGCGTACGGCAGTCCGACGCCGCTCTTGTACTTGTAGCGGATCGTCGTGTTGGTGAAGCGGATGTACTCGCCGTCCCAGGAGAACCACATCGGGTTCACCTGGGGTCCCCCGGCCCGGCGGATCGTGGCCAGGTGGCCGAAGAGCGGCCGCTCCAGCAGATCCCGGTGGCTGTCCGGAACAAGACTCATGCCGTGTGTGCCTTCGCCTTCTCTTGTTCCTCCTGCCGGGCCCCGAGCAGGGGCCGGAACAGGTCGGTCAGTCGTGCCCGCATCTCGGGGGCGTCCTTGCTGATCCCGTCCACGTGGCCGTCCGGCCGGGCGAGCGCCAGCGCCGGCCGGCCGCGGCGAGCCACGGTACGGACATCGAGTACCACGCCGAGCCGTTCCGTGCACCACCGCCTCAGCTCCCACACCTCCCCGTCCGGCTGCCCGACGAGGATCAACGTGTGCCGCAGATCGTCGAGTTGACCGCGCAACGGCCGCGGCCCCAGCGCGCCGGGCACGAAGCCCGCGGCCCTGCCGCCGGCCGGCGCATCGGTCCGGCACTTGGTCCGCAGGCCGGCACCGTCCGGCACGGCGGCCCGGGAGATCGTTTGTGAGAGGCCGGTGAAGGCGACGTGTCCCCCGTGCGCTATGGTGGCTCGCTTTTGTCGCGCACCTATTGGGGGGTTTGATGCGGCGAACCACCGCAGTCGCGAGTGCCGTCACCGTGCTCGTGCCGCTTCTTCTGACCGGCGCCTCGACGGCGTCGGCCACGGCCAAGGGGTCCCTCACCGTCACGACGTTGGACCGGAGCGGCAAGCCGGTTCCCACCCAGGTGGCGGTCTACAACACCAGAACCAACGACTTCCGCTACATCGACAGCAACAAGGCGGTGTCGCTGCCCAACGGCAGCTACGAACTCGCCACGTCGTTCGTCGACGCCCGGGGCGACGGCGCCACCGTCGGCGGCCACAGTGTGACGGTGTCCGGGTCCACGAAGACCACGTTCGACGCCCGGAAGGGCCGCCCGGTCAATGTCTCGCTCAGCCCGAGCCCGGGCAGCGGATACGACCACATGGTCAGCGCGTATGTCTGCGCCGCCGACAACGGCCCCGCCCAGATGGGGATTTCGGCGGAGGCAGGCGATCTGTATGTCATCCCGTCGAGCAGCAAGGCGTACGAGCTGTCCTACGGCACCACGTACCAGCCCCGGGCGGCGACCGGCGGGGACTTCTGGCAGGCGACCGCCACGCACCCGGGCGGCGTGCCGTCCGGGTTGTCCGCGAAGCTCAAGAAGTCCGGGCTGACCTCCGTCAAGGTGTCCGCCCGTTCGGGCCCCGACAGCGGACTGGCGCAGTTCTCGTTCAGCTACCAGTCGACGGGCGGCGACGGCTGCCCGATGTCCACGAACTCGCTCCAGTTCCAGCGTGAGCTGCCCGACCACTTCGCCGTCCACCTTCCGCCCGGCCAGTGGAACGTGAGCCAGCAGAGCAACGACTTCATCTACGCCGGGGACCACAACTACGCGGCGGGCAGGACCACTTCACTGACCCTTGATCACGCGGTCTGGGGGCCCGGCGGGCGGCTGCCCAACACCTGGTACCACCAGCTGTACTTCGGGTCCCTCAACCCGTTCGCCGACCCGACCCTTCCGAACGGCGGGACGCTGGCCGGCGGCAACGTGAAGCTGACCCACGCGGGCAAGACGCTCTACTCGCACAACTACAGTCCCTCGGACCAGATGGACGCGCATCCGCGGATCCCCGAGGCGGGCTGGTACACGCTCACTCAGACCGGCCACCGCAGCGGACTGCCGTCCGGTTCGCTGTCGACGTCCTCCAGCCTCTCCCTGCACTTCTACGCGAACCCCGGCAACAACGAGCAGATCCGGGACTACATCACCCGGTTCTGGCCCGACGAGCTGAACGCCAGGAACCAGGCGGCCCCCAGGTCGACCACGACCGTCGCCCTGGGTATGCAGCGCAACGGCACGGACGACAACTCGGTGCGCCGGCTGTCGGACAGTGTGAAGTCCGTGCGGGCCTGGTACACCACCGACAACGGCGCCACCTGGCACGCCGCCACCGCGAAGCTGTCCGGCGGTAAGTGGACCATGGCTGTCCGTAATCCGGCCTCCGGCCGCGTCGGTCTGCGCTCGACGGTCACCGACACCCACGGCGACAGCTCGACCACCACGGTGTACAACGCGTATGCCGTGAGCTGAGGTCGACCGAGCAGGACGAGCTCGAACTCCTGAAGCGGGAGTCGCAGTTCGAATCCTGCCGGGGGAACAAGGAGGAGGGCCGGCCCGGGAGAGTTTTCCTCCTGAGCCGGCCCTTGGCCGTTTCGGGTGCCGTGCGCCTCAGTAGTTGATGCCGCCGAGGGCGGAAGGGGTGCCCTTCCCCGACAGCGGAAGGGCACCCCGAGGGCGGTCAGCGGTGGCCGTAGTAGCCCTGGCCCCCGTGGTGGCGGTAGCCCCAGTCGCGGTTGCCCCAGCCGTTGCCCCAGCCGTGGTTGTGCCAGCGGTGGTTGCCCCAGCGGTGGTTGCCCCAGCGGTGGTTGCCCCAGAGGCCGCCGTGGTTACCGCGCCCGTAGCCGTCGTGGTCACCACGGTCGTGCGTGGCGTGAGAGACCGCCGAGGGCGCAGACGTCGCAGCGCTGGCACCTGTGGCGCCGCCCAGCAGGACGGCGGCCGCGACGCCCAGCGCAGCGGCAGAACGGAAAGCCCGCATTCCGTGCTCCTTTCATGGCAGGTGCCTGATGCGCCTGCCTGGTCGGACGCATCAATGTTTACAGCCGGAATGTCCGTTGGAGTCGCTATTCCAATCAAAGACACCTTTTGTGATGGTCTACGTTGAGTCAGGAACCGGAACCAGGCGTGTCGGCGTCACGCGCGCGCGTGCGCGTGCGCGAAAATGAGGCCACTCCCCTGTCCGTCAGGATGAATTCGCTCGAGGTCGACCTGTCCGGTCGCCGGGGCGGGGAAGTTCAGGACGACTGCATTTCGTGTCGCCGCCGAGGAGTGCTCCCCGGCCCGAGGAAGCGGCGTCCGGCGAGCTGGACGACCCGCCCCGGACCGCCCGACGGCACACGCGGCGTCGTCCATGACCGATCCCGGCGCAGTGTGACGGAGCGGTTCCCGACAGTGGTCGCGTCGCACACGCCGTACGTCTTCCTCGCCTGCTGTACCGCTCCTGCCGCGCCCCGCCGAGCACGACCGCGGTGAACGGAACGAAGACCGCGAGAAGGACGGCTCCCACCGAGACCGGCACGAAGAGAAGCCACGGCAGGGCGATGACGAACAGGACGCCGAGCTGGATCAGGACACCCGTGGCGAGGAACGCGACCGGTCGTCCGGCTTCGTGGAACGGTCGCTGAATCACACGCCGCAGGCGGGTGGTTGGGCTCATGCGAAAACGGTAGGTGCCCCGGTCAGGGGCGGTCCATGGAGCAAGGGCCCGCTTCGGGGTGTAGCTGGTACCACCCCCGAACGGATACCAGCGTTACTGACTGTGACCGCCCGACGGCGGAGGCTGGAGGTCGTGAAGGAGAGCCGGGAACACGAGGAGACCCAACCGATGAGTGCGCTGAGTGTCATTGCGGAGACGGGTGCGGAGCGCGGTCCGACCAGGTGGCGGATGCGCCCCCGGTATCGATCGGAACATCTGCTGGTCGTCTGCGGACTGGCCCTGCTGCCCTGGCTGGTCGTACTGGCCCACGGCCTGCCCGGCACCGCCACCGCCGCGAACTGGCGCACCGTATGGATAGGCCTGGACAGCCTGGAGGCGCTGGGCCTGATCACCACGGGACTGCTGGCCGTGCGGGGCCATCACGCGCATGCCCTCACGGCCACGGCCACCGCGACGCTGCTGGTGGTCGACGCCTGGTTCGACACGCTGACGGCGGCACCGGGCGGGGACCAGATGTCGGCGGTGGTGATGGCCCTCGGCTCGGAGCTGCCGCTGGCGGTGGTGTGCGTCGCGCTCGCGGCGAGGGGCCGCGCCCGCCCTACGGCCTGACCGGCTGCCTCCGCCCCCGCCCCCGCTCCCCCTCCCTTCCCCTGCCTCCCCTTTCCCTTCCGCGCCCGTCGTCTCGATTCGATGCCATCGGAGAATGCCCATGACCCACGCCCTCCCGACCAGGCCCGGCCTGCGCTGGGCACTCGCCGCCGGTGCCGTCGGTGCCGTCGCCGCCGGTGCCTGGTGGTTCGGCGACAAAGCCCCTTATCCGTACGCCCAACGCAGGCTGCTCGACCTCCAGTTGCCGGGCCTGACGCCGGCCGGCCTGGATGCCGTGCTGCGGCCCGGGCCGGGCGAGCGGATATTGGAGATCGGCCCCGGCACCGGCCTGCAGTCGCTGCACATCGCCCCGCAGCTCGGTCCCGGCGGACGGCTGGACGTCCTGGACATCCAGCCGGAGATGCTCGACCACGTGATGCGCCGAGCGGAACGGAAGGGACTCACCAACATCACACCGACCGTGTCCGACGCGCGGGAACTCCCCTTTCCGGACGGCACGTTCGACGCCATGTATCTGGTGACGGCGCTGGGCGAGATACCGGAGCCGCAGCGGGTGCTGACCGAGGCGGTCCGGGTGCTGGAGCCCGGCGGGCGGCTGGTGGTCGGGGAGTTCTTCGACCGCCATTGGATCCCGTTCGGCACCCTGCACCGCCTCGCCGACGCCTCCGGCCTGCATCTGGCCGCCCGCCGTGGCTCCACGCTCGCCTACCTGGCCCGCTTCCGCCCCTGCTCGGCGGTGGCCCGAACCGATCCCCTCCGATTCACCCCTGGGTGCCGGGCGTGAAGGTGGCTGCGACGACGCCGAAGACGTACGGGGCCTCGGCGCCCTCCAGGCCCGTGGGGTTGATGGAGTACACCACGCGGCGGGCGAGATCACGGGTGGCGAACACACCGCTGGTGTAGCCGGGGCGCGAGCCGGTCTTGCCCCAGATCTCGGTGCCGTCCTCGGAGACGTAGCGCATCAGCCCCATGCTGAAGCAGGCGTGCCCGGCGGTGGGGCCCAGTTCGCAGTTCTTGTTGTGGTGGTTGGGCACGTCCGGAACGGTGAACAGCAGCCGCTGCTGGGCGGGCGGCAGCAGCCGGCCACGGAACAGTGCGGTGAAGAAGCGGTCCAGATCGGCGGCACTGGAGATCATCCCGCCCTCGGCCCAGGGCCAGGCGGCCTGCTCGGACACGTCGGCCGGCCGTGTGGTGCCGCTCGCATCGGTGACCGTCAGATAGCCGCGGGAGTGCGGACCGGGCAGCCGGGGGTCGTCCACCGCGGGAACGGAGGTGGCATGCAGCCCGAGCGGACGGATGATGCGGTCGCGCACCTCCTGGGCGAAGGAACGGCCGCTGACCTGCTCGACGATCAGCCCCGCGACGAAGGTGTTGAGGCCGTTGTACTCCTGCGCGCTACCGGGCGCGAAGTCCATCGGCTGGCCCGCGACCAGGCCCTCCACCACCTGGCGGGGCTTCCAGCTGTCGAGGCGGTGGTCGACGAACCACTGGTTGGTGCCGTCGCCCCAGAACTCGGCTCCGCCACCGCCGGGCAGCCCGCTGGTGTGGTTGAGCAGCTCTCCCACCGTGACCGGCGCGTAGTCGGCGGGCAGCAGCCCGGGCAGGTACTGCTGGACGGTGCCGTTCAGATCGAGTCGGTGCTCGGCGGCGAGTTGCAGGACGACGGCGGCGGTGAAGACCTTGGAGATGCTGCCGATCCGGAAGCGGGCATCCGCCGGGACCGGCCGTCCGGTTGCCAGGTCGGCCGTGCCGGAGGTGCCCGACCAGTGGCCCGCGCTGCCGGTCACCCGGACCAGTGCGCCGGTGACATTCGCGTTGGGCAGCCCGGCGATGGCCTTTTGCAGGGCGGCCGGACTCAGCGGAGGAAGGGGCGTGGGCACGGCGGCAGACGTGGGCGCTACGGTCGGCGTGGGGGCGGTCGTCGTCGGGACGGCGGCGGACGCCGGGACGGCCGTGCCCGCCGCGAAGGCGGCAAGCAGTGCGGTGGTCGCAGCCACGGTGGTCCAGCGGGCTCCGCGCGGAGTGGTGGGCACAGTCGGTCTCCCTAGCGATGTGGTGTCACGTCCCGTTTCTCCGGGGCGACTTCGACTCTGCCCGCACCGCGATGCGCAGTCATCGGGGACGATCCCTCAAGATCCCCTGAGGCGTGCGTCGGGGTTTTCCCCGAGACCGGCCCGGGCACACCGGCTCCCCATGTCCTCCGCATGGCTGCGGCGCGGCTCGGCTCAGTCGTGTGGCGCGCTGGTTAGCTAAGGACCGGTCAGGTCTTCGGCGGAGCGAGGCGGACATGGACGACGTGAACGAGGTCAACAAGAGGGTCATCAGTCAGTTCAGGGCGCAGGGCGGAGTCGTGGGGGGCCACTTCGAGGGCAAGCATCTGCTGCTTCTGCACACGGTCGGCCGCCGTACCGGCCAGGCACGTATCAACCCCCTGGTGTACGCGGCCGACGGGGACGATCTGCTGGTCTGCGGCTCCGCGCGGGGCGCGGAGAAGGATCCGGCGTGGGTGGGCAACGTCGCCGTCATGTCCGAGGTGACCGTGGAGGTGGGCAGCCGGATCCTGAGGGCCACGCCGACCGTCGTGACGCCCGGGTCACCCGAGTGGGAGCGTCTCTACGGGATCTGGTCGGCGTACTGGCCCGACAGCACGGAGTACGAGACGAAGACGGGCCGCAGGTTCCCCATCGTGAAACTGGAGCCCGTCACCTCGAAGGCGGCGTCCGTCGGTGAGCCCGCGGCGGCCGAGGGGGCCTTCGGCCGCCGGAGCGACTGAGTCCGGCGCGCCGAAGGCCGGACGGGGAGCGCGAGGTGGACGCGCACCGGATCTGGGTTCTCGGGGCCACCGGCCGGACCGGTCGGGCGATCGCCGCGCGACTGGCGGCCGACCGGGTGCCGCCGGTCCTGGTGGGGCGCGATCCCGGGCGCCTGCGCACGCTGGCCGGGTCGCTCGGCGATGACGTGCGGATCGTGGTGGCCGGTTCGGTCGATGCCGTCGTGACGCAGATCGACCGAAAGGCGCCGGCGGTGGTGGTCAATACGATCGGCCCCTTCACCGAGACCGCGACGCCGATCGCCCGCGCGGGTCGACCCGGCACGCACTACGTCGATCTCGCCAATGAGCTGACCGCCGTCACCGGGCTGCTGGGACTGGGTGACGAGGCGGTCGTGACCGGGCGGTGTCTGGTGACCGGCGCCGGGTTCGGCGTGCTCGCGACCGAGAGTGTCGTGCTGAGGCTGTGTGCGGACCGGCCCCCGGCGACGCGTGTGAGGGTCGACGCGGTGCCGAGGGCCGGGGCCGGGGCCGGGGCCGAGCCGGTCGGTCCGGCCCTGGCGGCGAGCATCGTCGGCAGCCTCGCGCTCGGCGGACGCCGCTATGAGCGCGGCCGGCTGGTGCGTGCCCGGCTCGGGGCCGACGTCGAGCGCCTCGCCCTGCCCGACGGGACGACGGTGCACACCGTCGGCGGTCCGAGCGGTGAGCTGGTGGCGGCCCGGCGGGCGAGCGGCGCGCCTTTCGTGGTCGCCGCGTCGAGCATGGTGCCGGCCGGGCGGGCGGCGCGGCCTGCCCTGCCGGTGGCGGCGGTGCTGCTGGCGCACCCGCTGCTCGGTCGCGCCGCCGAGCGGTGGCTCGCCGGTGTCCGGATCACGCCGGGCGAGCGGGGCGGGGAGTTCTCCTGGGCGCGGGCCCGGGTTCAGGACACCGACGGCAGTAGCCGGGTGGGATGGCTGCGCGCGGGCCGGTCCGGGGAGTTCACCGCGGCCGTGGCGGCCGAGGTCGCGAGCCGTCTCGCCCGGGGCGAGGGCCGGCCGGGCGCCCACACACCCGGCTCGCTCTTCGGCCCGGAGCTCGCCGTGAAGGCGGGCGGGCGCTTCCTCCTCGACGGAGAGGGACCGACGCCCTGATCACACCGCCCGCGACGGCTCGTGCCGGACTCGGCGGCGGACCCACGCCCTGGATCCGCGACGGCCCCATGGCGTGCGGCAGGCTCATGGCCCGCGGCGGACCCACGATCGGCGGGCCCGTGATCGACGACGGCAGACCGGTACCCCCCGGCCGGCGGCGGCTCGAAAGGCGCCGACGAGGGGTGCTCACCGGCCATCGGCCCCGGGAGCGGCGGCGGGCCCTCGACCTCCTGACCGCGGCGCCTGCTACGGGGTGTGCGCTGCGGCCACCACAGGACGTAGGCGGCGGAGCCGACCGCGAACGCCAGCCGGATCAGCCCCCGGGCGGAGTCGGAGGGAACCAGCAGCGCACTGCCGTACAGCGAGATCAACGCGATCCAGCTCACCCAGGGCACCAGCCGCCGCTGTCCGATCGAGTCCCAGATCAGCGTGCCGAGCAGGACCGAGGCGTTGTAGTACGTGTACACGCTCGGGTCCAGCACGATGCGCGCGTCGGCGGCGAGCAGGACCACCGCCGCCCAGCGGTGCCGGAGCACCGCCAGCGCGCCCAGGCCGATACCGAGGGCCATCTGCGCGGGCCGGTCCCACCAGGGGGTGGCCGGGTCGGTCACGCCGAACCAGCGCAGCGACGACGCCGACTGGTTGGGGATGGTGAAGCGGGCGGCGGCCAGGGTCTCCATATGGGTGAGGTAGAACGGCAGCCAGGCGGCGGCCACCAGGCCGACGACCCAGGCGGCGGAGCGCAGCCGCGCGGGCCGGGGCAGCACCAGGAGCAGCGGCAGAAAGCCCACCGCCCACGGTTTGGAGTCCACGGCCAGCGCCAGGAAGAGACCGACGGCGAAGGCGTTGCCGCGCATCAGCGCGCGTACCGCGAAGGTGGTGAAGAACAGCGCCAGTACGTCGTCGAGATGCGCGAACCGTACCGAGACCTCCACCCACATGGGGATGAAGGCGGCTCCGGCCACCAGCACCCGCTGCTGGAGGCGCCGGTGGTTCAGCCCGGTGCCCAGGTTGTGCTCGGCGGCGGCACGGCCGACGAGGACCAGCATGTACAGGCCCAGCCCCGACATGAACGCCTCGGCCAGGTTCTCGCCCACCGGCGCGGGGAGCGGCGCGAACAGTCCGGCGACCAGGAAGCTGACCGGTCCTATCTGGAGTTCGGGATGGTTGGCGTAGAGGGCGAGGCCGCCGCCGGGGACCTGACTGAACAGCAGCTCCTCACCGGTCTTCAGATAGTGCCAGGACACGGCTCCATGGCGTTCGGCGATGAAGAACCACACCATCGTCCACAGGGTGAGCAGCGCGTGGTGCCACCGCAGCGGATAGGGACCGATCCGGCCGATCCCCGTCCTGTCCCTGGACACGGCATCCGCCGTCTCCGCGTTCCGCACGTTCCGTCCTTCCCCTCTGCCCGCGTCCGGCGCGGGAACGGCCGTGGACGCGGCCGCCGTGCGTCGCCGTAGCTCGGCAGGGAGTGGCCCGCCCGCGTCCGTGACGACCGCCCGATCCGCAGGAGTGGTGATGCCGTACGGCACCCTTCCCTTATAAGGACGGTCCGTTGGGCCTTCCCGTGCCGGGAATCGATCGCCGGAGGCATCGGGGTGCCGTGGCGAATCGTCGGAAGCATAGCGAGACGCTTGCTGGCTTGCGCAACTATAGGGTGAACTCTGGTCGTGGACGAACCGCGTACGGACCGGACATGTCAAAAAGCGCCACGCCACGACAACGCCCAACCGCCCCGGAGAAGGACCCTTGGACAATAATCCGGGGCATGCCCGCACCGCCCCCGCTCGCCGTCGTCACACCGTACCGGGACGGGTGCCCACGACCGCCGTCCGCATCGCGCATCACCGGAACCGAACCGTCCATGGCCCCGCGGGCCACCCCATGAACCTCCCCCCGCCCCGCCCCATGAACCTGCCCGAACCGCACCGGCGCCTGCTCGCCGACGTCCTCGCCGTGGGCGCCCCGTACCCGCTGGCCATCACCGGTGGCTACGCGCTGCTGGCGCACGGCTTGGTGGACCGGACCAGCCGGGGCGTGGACGTCGCCACGGAGAGCCCGGAACGGATGGCGGACATCGCCGCCGCCGTCCGCGCGGGCCTGACGGAACGGGGCCGGCTCGTCCGGTCCCTGGAGGCGGACCCGCTCTCGGCCCGGCTGGTCGTCGGCGACCCCGCCGGGGGCGAGGAGACGGAGCCGACGGAACTGAACGTCCTGAAGGAAGTGCTGTGGCGTCCGCCGGTTCCCACCGAGCTGGGTCTGACCGTCTCCCTGGAGGACGCCGTGGGGACCAAGGTGCGCGCCCTGGCCGACCGCGGCTTCGCCCGGGACCTCGTCGACGTGCACGCCGCCGCGGACCGCTGGAGCCGAGCGGAGTTGGAGGAACTCGGTCGCCGCCACGCCCGCGACGTCTTCGATCTGACGGATCTGCAGGCCCGGCTGACGGGTGTGGAGTGGGTCGACGACAGGGAGTTCGCGGCCTACGGGGTCGGCGCGGACGCACTCGCCGAACTCCGGCGATGGGCACAGGAATGGGCGGACGACATCGCGGAGCGGCTCGCGGAGGAGGAACCTCCCGAGGAGTGACCTACGTCCGCTCGGATTCTTGACGAACTCCTGACGCGACGGCCGCATCCGGTGATCCGGCCCGTGGTGTCACCTTGGGTGTCACTTATCAACACCCTGTGAGGGAAGTGAAGTGCCATGGATGGCACCGTCGTCGCCGTCGTCCTGGTGGCCGTGCTGGCTCTACTCGTGCTCCGCAGTGGGATGCGGGTGGTCAACCAGGTCGAGCGTGGAGTCGTGTTCCGCTGGGGGAAGGCGCTGCCGCACCACCGGCAGCCGGGCATCACGTTCCTGATCCCGTTCGCCGACCGGATGCGAAAAGTGAACGTGCAGATCGTGACCATGCCGGTCCCGACACAGGAGGGCATCACCAAGGACAACGTCTCCGTCAAGGTCGACGCCGTCGTCTACTTCCGGGTGACCGACCCGCTGCGGGCCGCGATCGAGGTCCAGGACTACGTCTTCGCGGTCGGCCAGGTCGCCCAGTCCTCGCTGCGGTCCATCATCGGCAAGAGCGACCTGGACGATCTGCTCTCCGACCGTGAGCGGCTGCACGAGGGGCTCGCCCTGATGATCGACAGTCCGGCCGCCGGGTGGGGCATCCACATCGACCGCGTCGAGATCAAGGACGTACAGCTGCCGGAGTCCCTGAAGCGGTCCATGTCCCGGCAGGCCGAGGCGGAGCGCGAGCGGCGCGCCCGTGTCATCACCGCGGACGGCGAGTTCCAGGCGGCCCAGCAACTCGCCAACGCCTCCCGGATCATGTCCGACACTCCGGAGGCCATGCAGCTGCGACTGCTCCAGACGGTCGTGGAGGTCGCGGCCGAGAAGAACTCGACCCTGGTGATGCCCTTCCCGGTGGAACTGCTGCGGTACTTCGACCGGGCGGCTCGTCAGTTCGGCAGCGAGGGCGGTTCAACGGGCGGGACCAAGGAGACCGTGGACGCACAGCCGGCCACGGGCGGACAGCCGGCCCTCGACGTACCGCCGGCCGGCGACGGCCTGCTGACCGGTGACGGTCAGTCGGCGGGTCATGGGCATTCGGCCGGGAGCAAGAGCCCTCAGCCCGTCGATCCGCGCCTGTCGACGGCCGTCCCCGCCCCGACGAACGAGACGCACGGCACCGGCGCCTGAAACCGGGCCGGACCTCGGCCTCGACCCGGCCGAACTCCTCGTGGTCCCGGACCTGCCCGGCCCGTGGCCACGAGGAGCGTCTCAGTCCTGCCGGGCGGCCCGGCCGGGCTCCCGGACAGGCCGCGCAACCGATCCGGCGGCCGTCCGGGCCGCCCCGGCCGTATCCGCCGCTCCTCCTCCCAACGTCAGGGCCGAGGTCGCCAGCAGCGACGCCGCAGCCATCGACGTCATCGCCAGTCCGGGCGAGGTGAGTTGGGCCAGTGACCCCGCCAGGGCCGCACTCACGCCCTGCATCGTGAGCATGCCCGCCGAGTGCAGGCCGAGGGCGTGACCGCTCAGCTCCTGCGGGGTCAGACTCATCAGACGCTCCTGCTGGACGAGACTCGCGGCGAAGCCCACCGAGGCGAGCGCCGCGCAGACCGCCGCCACGGGCGCGGCGGGGCGCAGCGCGAAGAACAGGTACGGCGTCGCCAGAAGCACCAGGAACGGGATGCCCAGGCGGCGGCGCAGACTCGGGGGCAGAAGACGGCCCGTGGTGACGTCCCCGACGAACATGCCGAGCGCAGCGCACGCGAACAGCGCGCCCGCACGGTCGGGCGCGTAGGAGACGTAGAGAGACTCACAGCCGACGACCAGGCCGTTCGGGACCCACAGCAGGAGATAGGTCGTCCGGCGCGGTCGGGACGACCACAGCAGCGCGTTGATGCGCCGGGTCTGCGCGATCGACGGACGGCCGGCCGCACGCGGGGTGCGGCGGGTGAGACCGAGCCCGGCGGCCGCGGCCGCCGCCAGGTACAGCGCGGACGCGATCAGCAGGGCCGTACGCGAGGACAGGACCGTCACCAGGACGCCGCCCGTCGCGTAGCCGCCGATCTGCATGATGCCGCTCATCATGTTGAAGGTCGAACGGCCCAGCAGATAGCCGTCCTTGGACAGGATGTCGTTGAGCAGCCCCCAGCGGACCCCGCCGCCGACGGACTGCACCAGCCCCAGCAGCAGGATCAGCGCGAAGACCGCGCCCAGCGGCAGGCCGGGCGCCGCCATCGCCGCCGTACCCACAGCGAACACACAGGCGATGCCCGTCATCGTGGCGCGCGGCGGCAGCCGGTCCGCCGCCGACAGCAGCGTCGTGGCGCCCACGACCTGCGCCAGCTGCGGCCCGAACATGCTCACCGCGGAGAGCAGGGGCGAGTCGGTGGCCCGGTACACGAGGGTGCCGAGCGCCAGGCCGCCGAGCGTGGCGGCGGCCGTCTGGAGAGCGGAGGTCAGAAAGAGCGGGGTGAACTCCCGGGTGCGGAAGAGGTCGGAGTAGCTGCGCATGGCCGGAGTCTGAGCGGATGCCGCGGGCCGTCGTTAGTCTTTCGCGTACGCGCGAAAGGTCACCGCAGGTCCGCACGGAACGTCACCGGGGGCCCGCACGAGGGGGAGGGCATACGCGTCATGGGTCTCTGGTACGTCAACGCCGACACCCTCGCCCGCAGCCGGTTCGTGCTCTCGCCGCTCGCGGAGGCCTTCGCGAGCCTCAAGGTGCTGCACGCGGGCACGCCCACCCACCCCGGCGAACGCACCTGGCTGGAGACCCATCTGCCCGGCTACCGGCGGCGGCTGGCCGCCGATCCCGTCACCGCGCTGCTCGTCCACAGCGGTCTCGGCAGGGAGTGGCTCGCCGACTTCCTCACCCCGGCCCCGAGGGACGGCGAGACCTTCGAGGAGGGTGTCGCCCGGGTCCGCGCCGTGCCACCGTCCGACGCTCGCGCCCACCTCGCCGTCTCCCTGCGCGGCCCGCTCCCCGCCCTGCTGGACCGTGACGACCTGCCCGAACGCGCCGCCGAGCTGCTGACCTACGTATGGACGCAGACCGTGCTGCCGTCCTGGGACCGGCGGCGCCACGTCCTGGAGGCGGATGTGGTGGCCCGGACGGCACGGCTCGGCCGGGACGGCTGGGCGGCCGCGGTGGACACCCTGCGGCCGGGCCGGACCCGCTGGCTCGGCGGGAACCGGCTCCAGATCAACCTCCAGGCCTACCCGCCCCGGGAGATCTCCGGCGCGCAGCTGGTGTTCGTCCCCGTCACCCCGCAGACCGGCTGGGTCTCCTGGGAGGACCCCGACCGGTACGCCGTCGTCTACCCGTGCGCGGGCGTGCTGGCCGGGGGACCTCCCCCGGCGGTGCCGACGAGCCTCGCCGCGCTGCTCGGCCCGGCCCGGGCCCGGGTCCTCGTGCTCCTCGACTCGCCCATGAGCACCAGCCAGCTGGTCGCCGTGACCGGGCAGGGGCTCGGCTCGGTCGGGCGGCATCTCAAGGTGCTGCTGGACGCGCGGCTCGTGGAGCGGCGGCCCGCGGGGCGGTCGGTGCTGTACTCGCGGACGGCCGCGGGCGAGGTGCTGGTCACAACGCAGCGCCGCTGACGGGGATGTCATGGGACGGAGTTAGCATCCGCAGCATGACGACTACTGACAACACCGCCGGATCCGTCCTCGACGTGGAGATCGACGCGCTGCAGGGCGGCTCCGCGCAGCTGTCCCAGTACGCGGGCAAGGCCGTGCTCGTGGTGAACGTGGCCTCCAAGTGCGGACTGACCCCGCAGTACGCGGGCCTGGAGCGGCTGCAGGAGCGGTTCGCGCCGCTGGGCTTCACCGTGCTCGGCGTGCCCTGCAACCAGTTCCTCGGGCAGGAGCCCGGCAGCGCCGACGAGATCGCGGAGTTCTGCTCGGCGACGTACGGCGTGACCTTCCCGATGACCGAGAAGATCGAGGTGAACGGCGAGGGGCGGCACACGCTGTACGACCGGCTGGTGGGCTTCGCGGACGGCGAGGGACACACCGGGGACATCCGCTGGAACTTCGAGAAGTTCCTGATCGGCAAGGACGGCCGGATCGCCGCCCGGTTCTCCCCGCAGACCGAGCCGGAGTCGGCAGAGGTCCTGACGGCCGTGGAGAAGGCTCTCGCCTGAGCCACCGCGCAAGGCCGCCGTCCGCGCTTGACCTTGCCCCCGGGGCAGACACGAACGTCCTCGTCACCGGGCGAACAGCGCCCGGTGACGGAGGGCGACGGGGTGACGGGGTGACAGAGTGACCGACGATCTGCTCGCCATCGGCGCGTTCGCCGCGCGCTCGCGGCTGTCGCCGAAAGCACTGCGGCTGTACGACCGGCTGGGCCTGCTCGCGCCCGCGTACGTCGCTGAGACGACCGGCTACCGCTACTACCGCGCCGACCAGGTCGAGCGCGCCCGCACGGTGGCCCTGCTGCGCCGGCTCGACATGCCGCTCACCCGGATCGCCGAGGTGGTGGCGGCGGGCGAGTCGGACGGCGTCCGGGCGTCCGCGCTGCTCGCCGGCTACTGGGCGGGCGTCGAGGAGCGGATCGCCGCGCAGCGGACCCTCGCCGAGTACCTCCGTGGACGGCTGTCAGGGAGGAGTTCCGAGATGTACGGGAAGTTCGTGGTGGAGACGGTGGACGTGCCGGAGCAGGTGCTGATCACCGAGAAGCGGCATGTGCTGGCGGAGGAGCTGCCGGCCTGGATCGGAGCCTCACTGGGGCGGCTGGAGACGGCGGCGCGGGAGTGCGGCGGGACGCCCGGGGCACCGTTCGTGGTCTACCACGCGGAGGTGTCACCGGAGAGCGACGGGCCCGCGGAGGCGTGTGTGCCGGTGGCCGACGAGCACGCGGCCCGGGCCTGGGCCGGGGAACAGGGGCGGGCCTGGCAGACGGGGGTGCGGGTGGAGCCCGCGCGACGGCTCGCGTACACCCGTACCACCAAGGCGCAGGTCGCCCATCCGCAGATCCTGGCGGCGTTCGAGGCCGTGGAGGCGTGGGTCGCGGCACAGGGGCTTGAGTACGCGGGCCCCTGCCGGGAGGTGTACTTCGCGGACTGGGACGCGGCGGGGCCCGAGGACCCGGTGTGCGACGTGGCGTTCCCGGTGCGGGACCCCGCGGAGGCGTAGAACCGAGGGCGGGCCGGGGTCGCGCCCCGGCCCGTCGTCAGCGCAGCTCCTCCGGGCACGGCGTTCCCCGCGGCAGCTGGTACGGCGCCGCCAGGCGGTAGGTGCCCGCGCGCGGGGCCACGAGTTCCGTCCACTTGTCGCCCGAGGCGTCCCCGGCCGTCTCCATCAGACAGCCGTTGACGTTGTCGTACGTCTTCGGCATGCCGTCCGGGCGGTGCTTGGACTCCTCCGTCTCCTGCGGGGGCTTGACCCCCTTGCCCTCCGTGTCGACCAGGCCCAGCCACGGCGAGTACGGGATCCGGATGAGCACCCGGCCCGCGTTCTTCACCTCGATCGTCAGCTCGCCCTGCTCCGCACGGTCGACCAGCGCCGGGGGGTCCGCCAGCGGGACGGGATCGGTCACCGCGAACAGCTGCCAGTTGGCGTCGCCCCAGATCTGCCGCAGATACGGCATGCCCCGCTGGACGAGCTGCCGTTCGCGTTCGCCGCCGTTCCCGTCGGGCTCGTCCTTCGGCAGGACCACGTAGTGCACCGCCCAGCGCTGGAGCCAGGCGTGGTAGTTCGCCGAGTTCAGCGTGTCGTCGTAGAAGAGCGGGTTGCGCTCCATGTCGGCCTGCCGGTTCCAGCCGCGGGCCAGGTTCACGTACGGCGCCAGCGCCGACGCCTCCCGGTGCGAGCGCGCCGGGACCACCTCGACGCGGCCCTTCTCCGCACCGACCACCTGGAGCTGGTTCACCAGCGGGGCCAGCTCGTGCGCCCAGGACGCCGCCGGGGTGGTGTGGATGATGTCGTCGACCGTCTTGACGCCGATCCAGGCGGTGAAGCCGACGAAGGCGACGACGATGACGTACCACTTGCGGCTGCGCGGCACCGTGAACGGCAGCGCCGCGACCAGCGCCACGCCCGCGAACAGCATCGCCAGCCGGGTGATGTTCGAGCCGATCTGGGAGCTGATCACCCACACGAGTACCACGGACAGCCCGTACACCGCCGCCGTGATCCGTACGGTGTGCCAGTCCTTCGGGACGAGCGCGAAGACCAGGACCGCGCAGGCGAACGGCAGGAGCATCGAGGCCCACGTCATCGGCTGTGTCCCGGAGAACGGGAACAGCCAGGCCGACAGTGCCACCACCACGGTCGGGGCGAGGCCGAGGGCCCAGGCGCCCGGGCGGCGCTTCTGCAGGAACAGCGCCGCCGCGACCAGGCCGACGAACAGGCCCGCCACCGGGGACGCCATCGTGGCCAGGGCGGCCAGCGGGGCTGCGCACAGGGCCTTCGCCCAGCGTTTGTAGCGCCAGCGGTGCGGCCAGCAGAAGACGCACGCCGTCGCACCCAGGGCGAACATCGTGCCGAGACCGAAGGTCACCCGGCCCGAGATGGCGTTGCACAGCAGCGCGAACACCCCGGCCATGGCGGGCCACCACGGCTCGCGGACCGCACGGCTGCGGATGAGGATCAGCGTGAGCAGCCCCGCCGAGACCGTGCCCGCGATCATCATCGTCGTACGGACGCCGAGCACCGACATCAGATAGGGCGACACCACGCTGTACGACACCGGGTGCATGCCGCCGTACCAGGCGAGGTTGTACGCCGAGTCGGGGTGCCGCCCCACGAACTCCGCCCAGGCGTCCTGCGCGGCGAGGTCGCCGCCGCTGTTCGCGAAGGTGAAGAACCACACGAGGTGCAGCAGCCCGGCGAGGGCCGTGACCGCGAGCACGGGGTGTCCGCGGGCCAGGTCCGCGCCGCGCGAGGACCGCAGCCGGGTGAGCAGGGTGCGCGGCCGGGAAGCGGTGTTCCCAGGACCGGCGCCGGGGCCGTCCTCGGGGGGTGGGGGTGTGTCCGGGTGCACGGTCGTGTCAGCGGCGGGCTCGGCCGGTGGTATTCGCGGGCCCGAGGGCCGGTCCGGCCGACGGCTCGGATCGGCGTCGTCGGCGTGTGTCCGCTCCACTGTGGCCACCTGAAGGCACTCCCCGTGTCCCGTTTCTGTTCTCGCCCCGTATCCGGTTCAGTTCCCGCCCCGCGCCCGGACATCCCGAAGAGTTCCGCCACCGTTCCGTGGAGGTTCCCTCGGGGGCCCGCCCCGGGCCAGGTTGTGCGGCTCGCGGGTCCGCCCCGGCCTCGCGACGCTAGCACGCACCCCGCCGGCGGGCTCCCGGGTGGGGGCCGCCGACGGGGTGCGCCGTGTCGTGTCCGCCTCAGGGGCGGGAGGTCGGTTCAGCCCAGTCGGGTGAACCTCGCGCCGTATCCCGGCTCGCCCAGGTCCTTCTGCAGGGCGACCGGAATCATCACGGCGTGGCTGGAGCCGTCGCCGACGGTCAGCCTGCCGACGACCGTGCCGGCCTTCGCCTCGTGCGGGACCGCCTTGCCGTCGCCCCCGATGGAGAGCTTGGTCCGCAGGCCCGGCCAGCCGACCGCCGACATGTTCCGGGTGGCGACTACCGGCGTCCGGCCGCCCATCTGGTCGTCCACGTACCCGACGACCTCACCCTTCTTCACCACGGTGGCGGAGGTCAGGCTGTGCTGGATCTTGTCGATCAGCTTCTGACTGTTGGTGATCGCCAGCTGGAGGCTGTCCCAGACGCGGCCGGTGTGCGCGTCCTGGTTGAGGACCGCGCCGTAGATCGTCTGCGTCTTGCCGTCGACGACCTTCGTGGCCGCCCACACCAGGTTGCCGCCCGCCGGGGTCGACGAGCCCGTCTTCAGGCCGATCACGCCGACCTGCTTCACCAGCAGGTCGTTGTTGTTGTAGATCGTCCCGGTAGGTGCGGGGATGTCCGCCTTGGCCATGCCGACGATGCTGCGGAACACAGGGTTCTGCATGACCGTCTTCGCCAGCTTCAGCTGGTCGACGGCGGTGCTCACCGTCGACTTCTCCAGGCCGCTCGGGTCGGTGTACGTGGTGTTCGTCATGCCGAGTTGCTTGGCGGCGGCGTTCATCTTGCCGACGAAGGTCTTGTTGTCCGAGTCCCAGCGGGCCAGCAGTCGCGCCGCGTTGTTCCCGGACGGAATCATCAGCATCTGGAGCATCTGCCGCTCGGTGAACACCTGACCCTTCTTCATGGTCGCCGTCGACTCGTCCCCGATCTTGGACTCGTCCTCGGCCTGCTGGTCCGCCGTGATCTTCGGGCCGTCGTCGTTCCCCTTGAGCGGGTGCTCCTGAAGGGTGACGTACGCCGTCATGATCTTGGTGACGCTCGCGATCGGCCGCGGGGCCTGCTTGCCCTCGACACCGACCGTGCCGACGCCCTCGACCTCGATCGCCGACTGCCCCTGACCCGGCCAGGGCAGGGCGAGGTCGCCGCCACCGAACGTGTACGTCTCGTCGGCGGACAGCCCGAGGGTCGGGTTCGGCAGCGGACGTACCGCCTGCACGATCGCAAAGATGATCACGAGCAGTACGGCGAGCGGGGTCCAGATCTTGACCCGCCGCAGCACCGTGCGCACCGGGGTCTCCGGCGGCGGCGGTGTGTTCGTCAGCTCGGCGAGCAGGTCCAGCGGGGGCTTCGGCGGCAGCGGCTGCTGCGCGGTCCGCTCGGGACCGACCCGGGGCAGCGCGGCGGTGGCGTCGGCGGGCGCGGACTGCGCCGGCTTGGGCTGCGTGGACTTCGGCTGCGTGCTCTTCGGCTGCGTGGACCTGGGCTCGTCGAGCGGCTTGAGCGCTATGAACGTACTGGTGCGCTCGGACTCAGCCTCGGGCTTGGACTTGGAGTCGGCCTCGGAGCCGGAGTGGGCCGCGGGCTTGGGCTCGGCGGACGTCGACGCGGAGGACTTGGCCGCCCAGGAGGGAGCGGGCTTTCCATCCTTACCGGACTTCTCGGCCTTCTCGGGCGAGTCCGACGTCCTGGATGGCTTGGTGCCGCCGCCGAGCTTGAGCATCGTCGTCGGCTGGTCGACGGCGGGCTTGTCCGTGGACTCGTCAGAGCCGTCGGACTTACCAGACTTATCGGACTTCTCAGACTTCTCGGACGGCTTGGTGCCGCCGCCGAGCTTGAGCATCGTCGTGGGCTGGTCCACGGGGGGCCTGCGCGGGGTCTTGAAGACGGCGGTGGGCTGATCCACGGCCGGCTTGTCCTCGGCGTCGCCCGCGCCGTCCTCCGAGCCCTCGGCGTCCGCGTCGGCGTGGGCGGACGCCTCGGCCTCCGCATCGTCGTCGGAGGGTTCGTCAGCCGCCGCCTCCTCCCCGGAGGTTGCCGCGCTCGCGGGCGCGTCCTCGGGGGCGTCGGCAGCCTTCTTCGGCTCCTCCTCCGAGACGTCCTCGCTCTTCGCCTTCGAGACGCTCTCGGGCTCTCCCTCGGCCGCGCTCTCGGACCCCTCGTCCTCGGACTCCTCGGACTCCTCGGACTCCTCGTCCGACGAGCCGACGGCCTCCCCGGCACCCGCGCCCCTTGCGTCACCGGACTCGGCGTCACGCGACCCCGAATCGCCGGACCTGGCCTCATCGGACGCCGAACCCTCGGCCCCCTCGTCGCCGGAACGGTCCCCTTCCGTCCCCGACTTGGCCGCGGCGCGCTCGGCCCCGGGCTCCGCCTCCGAAGCGTCCTCAGCGTCCTCAGCGTCAGCCTCGGCCCCCGACGCGTCCTCGTCCTGAGTCTCGACCTCGGCCCCGGCCTCCGCCTCGGCCTCGTCCGCGCTCCGCACCCAGGACGCCAGCGAAGCCTCCTGCCGCGCACCGCCCTTGGCGTCCTCGGCGGTCGTGGACGACTCCTCGGCGCCCGGAGCGGCCTCGTCCGCTGCCGCGCCGGAGGAGTCCCGCAACTCGCGCGTGGACAAGACCGTCGTCGCCTGGTCGACCCTCGCCGTCTTGCCGGCCATCGCCAGCCGGGGGTCGCGGTCGCCCGCAGCCGGCCCCGGAACCGGATCCCCGCTCCCCGACGTCGTTTCCGTCGACGACTCGTGCTGCCTCGACCTGTCGGGGGACTCGCCCGCCACCGATGCCTCCTCCTTGCGCCACGCACCCGCTCGCGCGCCTTGCCGAACCGTGAACCGCCACCCGGACATCACTGCCCGAACCATGTACCAGTGTCCTGTGTGAGGACTTGACCCCTGGGCTAGACGAGAACGACATACCTATCGGTTCCACTACATTCCGGTCACGCACCCTCGACAGACCAATGTGAGAGGGGTCACCCTGTCATTCATCCACGCGGGGAGGCATGGATGGGCAGGAGCCGCAGAACAATTCCGGAGGAGCTTCTGCTGCTGGCACTGGACCCGACCACGGGTACCACTGCACAGCCGCAGTCGCTCGACCTGGGTCTGGCCGGAGCACAGCTAGTGGAGCTGGCGCTGGCCGGACGGATAGCCCCAGACGGGGATCGTATCGCCGTGGTGGTACCACGGCCGACTGGAGATCCAACTCTGGACTGTGCGTTGGAGTTGCTGCGCAGGCGCGGCGCTCCGGTACGGGCCGTCCACTGGATCGGCGGGCCACGTCTCGGACTGCGCCAGATCTATCTGTCACATCTGGAGCGGTGCGGCATGGTCCAGGCCGTGCCGGGCCAGATGTGCGGGGTGCTGCCGACGACGCGCTACCAGGCGACGGACACGACCATCAGCCGGGAGATCAGGGCCCGGCTGGATTCAGCGATCCGCACCGGCGTCCCGCCGGACCCGCGGACCGCTGCGCTTGCCGCGCTGGCCCACGCGGTCGGTCTCGGCAAGCACCTGTATCCGGGCAACGAGGGACGCTCGTCCCGCTCCCGGCTGCGGGATCTGATCAGGCACGACCCCATGGGCGGCCTCGTGGCGCACGCCGTGATGGACGTCCAGAACGGCGCGGCCGCGCAGCCACGCCGTGCCCCGGCCCCGGCCGGCCGTCAGGCCACCGCGGCCAGGACAGCACCGGAACCGGCCCGTGGTGTTCCGATGCAGCCGCGTCGCGGATCCATGGCCCGCGTCGTGGCCCACTGAGCCGTCGGCCCGCGCGGGGCGAGGGGACCGTACGTCCGTCGGGACGGCACGGTCTCCTCGCCCCGCGCGGCCGTGTGCCGACGCCGGCCCGGGCCGCACCGCGACACATAAAAGGCCCACGGCCACTGCGGCCGGCTCACGCCCGAGGAAGGCCCAAAGAGGGCTCAAGTCGCGCGTACGCAGCGCATATCCGCTGTTTCCCAGCGGTAGTAAGCACCTTGGTGGCAATCTGCTCAGCAGCAGATACGCAAAGTAGAGGCAGTAGCCGGAGGTGCACGTCCGTGGCGTCGAATGTCAATCCCACCGTCCGGCGGCGCCGACTGGGTCAGGAGCTTCGCAAGCTCCGTGAACTCAAGGGCATGACCGCCGAAGAGGTCGCCGAGCGCCTGCTCGTCTCCCAGTCGAAGATCAGCCGACTGGAAAACGGCCGCCGCAGCATCAGCCAGCGCGACGTACGCGACCTGTGCGGCGTGTACGAGGTGGAGGACCAGCGCGTCGTCGACTCGCTGATGGAGATGGCGCGTGATTCGCGGCAGCAAGGCTGGTGGCACGCGTTCGGGGACATCCCCTACAGCGTCTACATCGGACTGGAGACGGACGCGGAGTCGCTGCGGGTCTACGAGCCCCAGGTCATCACCGGTCTGCTGCAGACCCGCTCCTACGCCGAGGCGCTCATCCAGGGCGCGCTGCCGGAGACGTCGGCCGCGGACGTCGAGAAGCGGGTACAGGTGCGGATGCGACGCCAGGACCGCATCGCCGCCGAGAACAACCCGCTGCGTCTGTGGGTGGTGCTGGACGAGGCCGCGCTGAGCCGGGTCGTCGGCAACAACCATGTGATGCGGGAGCAGCTGGAGCACCTCGGCGAGCTGTCCCACCTTCCGCATGTGACCGTGCAGGTACTGCCGTTCGAGGCTGGCGCGCATCCCGGTCTGAACGGGCAGTACGCGATTCTGGAGTTCTCCGACGCGGCCGACTCCAGCGTCGTGTACCTGGAGGGCGTCACCAGTGACCTGTACCTGGAAAAGGCCAACGACGTGCAGAAGTACGCCGTGATGTACGAGCATCTGCGGGCACAGGCGCTCAGCGTGGAAAAGTCCCGCCAGTTCATCGCGGACGTGGCCAAGAGGTACGCGGATTCCACGTGAGATCCCGCCCCGGGCCTCCGTACGAGCGGGCGGCGAACCATACACCAGTGAAACCTTCGACCGGAAGGCTCTATTGGAATATGCCATCCGGTCGAGTGAATGGCCACTCCGGGCAGAGATGTTGCCGAGTAGCTTCGATCACGCCATCAGCCAGACAAGTTGGCGTGATTCGGGTCGCGCGCACCGACAGAGCGCGCGACCCGATGACAGCACGACTGCAACTCAGCAACTCAGCAACTCGCTACGGAGTGAACATGGCCGTTCTTCAGGGGGCCACGGAAACGTGGACCAAGTCGTCGTATTCGACGGGCAACGGCGCCTGCGTCGAGGTCAAATCTCCCATCGTGGCGGCGCTCGCCGTGCGCGACTCCAAGGTTCCCGAGGGGCCCGTCCTGGCTTTCCCGGCCGACGCCTGGAACGCCTTCGTGACGTCGATCAAGTAGCACCGACCGCCACAATTCCATAGCAAGCAGTAGCGACAGAGCCCTCTCGACTGGCCCGCCGTCCCGGCCGAGGGGGCACGTCCGTCTCGTGGGGCGAGTGAGCCGGGACGCCGCACGGTTCAGCGGAGGTCGCTCACATACCGATCCGTCCCCGGCAGCGTGGGAACGAACGGCGCCACCAGTTCCACCCTCCCCAGGCCCGTTTCCCTCACCGCGGTGTCCGCGGTCGTGAAGTGTGGCTCCCAGCACCGCCCCGGGTCCGCCTCCAGGAACCACAGCAGGGTGAGGCGGGTGTCCACGCCCTCCACCTGTTTCACATATGTCATACGGTCGCCGGGCAGCGGGGTCGGGCGGAAGACGGTGACCATGGCGGCGGGGGAGCCCGTGAGGCGGGTGGGGAGATGGCGGCCCCGCAGCCATTCGAGCAGTTCGGCCCGCTGCTCCGGCCCCTCCGCGTCGACGACCTCCAGGACCAGACCCGCGTAGGGATGGTCCAGCGCGTGCACGTCCCGGGGGCCCGCCGCGCCGTCCCGGTACACCGTGGTCTCGTGGTCCTGGAAGGCCGTGAAGACATGGGTGCGGTCCCGGTAGACGCGGGCGTCGCGGTTGAGGCGCTTGTTGATCGCGACCGTCCAGCGCATGTGGTCGTCGTAGCGGCCGTCCGTGATCCAGTACGTCGAGAGATAGCAGCCCGCCGTGACCGGCTGGGCCACGGCCGACTTCTCCGGGTAGCGCAGGAGTTGCAGATCCCGGGTGGCCACCCAGCGGCGGCCCGCGAACATCCAGGGCATGGCCATGGCGCCGGCGTAGTAGTGGTCGTCCTCGTACCAGCGGTTGTACGCGTACTCGTGCCCCGGGTGCGGTTCCACCATGGTGATCAGGGCATGGCCCGGACGGACGCCGTAGGGCCCCACGGCGGCCAGTTCCGCGTACACCGCGCTGCGCGTGTCCTCACCCATCGCCGTTCCCCTTTCCCTTCCCTCCTCCGCCGGACCCACCTACTCTGACGGTCCGTCAGGAAATCCGCCATATCCGGGAGGACCGATGTCACTGCTCCAGGGCAAGACGGTCGTGGTGTCGGGGGTCGGCGCCGGGCTCGGTCACCAGGTCGCGGCGGCCGTGGTGCGGGACGGCGGCAACGCGGTGCTCGGCGCCCGCACGGAGGAGAACCTCGCCAAGTCCGCCACCGCCATCGATCCGGAGGGCACACGCACGGCCTACCGGGCGACGGACGTCACCGACGAGGCGCAGTGCGAGGCGCTCGCGGCGCTGGCGCTGGAACGGTTCGGGGGCATCGACGCGGTGGTCCATGTCGCCGCGTGGGACAGCCACTTCGGCGGCCTCCAGGACGCGGATTTCGCCACCTGGCACGCGGTCATCGACGTGAACCTGATGGGCACCCTGCGGATGACACGGGCCTGTCTGCCGGGGCTCAGGGAGGGCGGCGGCTCGGTGGTCCTCATCGGCACCCAGTCCTCGGTGGCCGCGCCGTCCCAAGTGCGGCAGGCGGCGTACGCGGCGTCGAAGGGGGCGCTCACCAGCGCCATGTACTCGCTCGCCCGGGAGCTCGGCCCCCACCGGATCCGGGTCAACACCGTGCTGCCCGGCTGGATGTGGGGCCCGCCCGTCCAGGCCTACGTCCGGTTCACCGCCCACACCGAGGGCGTACCGGAGGGGGAGGTGACCCGGCGCCTGACGGACCGGATGGCGCTGCCGGAGCTGGCCACCGACGGCGATGTGGCGGACGCGGTCGTCTTCCTGGCCTCCGACCGGGCGCGGGCGATCACGGGTCAGTCCCTGCTCGTGAACGCCGGCGAACTGATGCGCTGACGACTCCGGACCCGTCGCATCGGCGGCTCCTCGCGTCGGCGTGACGTCGTCGAATGTCTCGCGTCTCCCCTCCGGGCCGTACGGGACCCGCATCCCGTGCGCCCTGTCCGTCGCGCCTGATCCATCCGATCCACCCGATCCATCGGATGTCTGTCGACTGGCGAAGTGCCCGCCCATGGTGTGGTCCGCGTCACGCGTGCGACAACCGGCGGACGGGTCAAAGGAACGTAAAATCGTTCGACTTGCTGACTTACGTTCATATCCGTGACCGAGAAAAGTCTTGACCATCCGTCTGACCGGCGGTTCAATCCCCGAAGTCCCCGCTCCCGCACGGGGGCGCCGCCCGTGTGTGCGTACTGGCGAAGTGCCGTCCGGTAAGTGCAGGTTCACAAGGCGGACCCCTGGAGGGGGCACATGAACGGTCTCGACTGGGCCGTCCTGGTCGCGTACTTCGGCGTGATGACCGCGATCGGTGTCTGGTCCCACAAACGCGTCGACAACGTCAGCGACTTCTTCACCGCGGGCGGCAGGATGCCCTGGTGGCTGTCGGGCATCTCGCACCACATGTCGGGCTACAGCGCGGTGATGTTCACTGGCTACGCCGGCATCGCCTACACCTACGGCGTCACGTCGTACGTCACCTGGGCACTGCCCATCGCCATCGGCGTACTGATCGGCGCGAAGCTGTTCGCGCCACGGCTGAACCGGCTGCGTTCACGGCTGCACGTGGCCTCGCCGCTGGAGTATCTGAAGGACCGCTACAACGTCTCCACCCAGCAGGCCCTGGCCTGGTCCGGGATCCTGCTGAAGATCGTCGACGTGGGCGCGAAATGGGCGGCGATCGCGACCCTGCTCAGCGTCTTCACCGGGGTCACCCTCACCCAGGGCATCCTCATCACCGGTGGCATCACGGCCGTGTACTGCACGATCGGCGGCCTGTGGGCGGACGCGCTGACCGAACTGGGCCAGTTCGTCATCCAGTTGCTCGCGGGCCTCGCCATGCTGATCATCGCGCTGCACAAGATCTCCGACCAGGGCGGTCTGTCCAAGGCGCTGGACTCGCCGAAGCTGGCCGGTCACGGACACGGGTTCGCGGGCCCGTACATGACGGTCTTCTTCATCGCGTATCTGTTCATCAAGCTCTTCGAGTACAACGGGGGCATGTGGAACCAGGCTCAGCGCTACATGGCCACGGGCAGCCCCCGGCAGGCGACACGCTCCGCCCTGCTGTCGGCCGGCCTGTGGTTCGTCTGGCCGGTCATCCTCTTCATCCCGATGTGGCTGTCCCCGCTCCTGGTCACGGCGAAGAAGCCGGACGGCTCGGACGCGTACGGCCTGATGTCCGAACAGCTGCTGCCGCACGGGCTGCTGGGTCTGGTGGTCGTCGGCTTCTTCTCGCACACGATGGCCATGTGCTCCTCCGACGCGAACGCGATCGCGGCCGTGTTCACCCGGGACGTGGTGCCGGTGTTCTCGAAGGCGGCCCGGACGTGGAACGCCCGGGCCGGTCTGATCGCGGGCCGGGTCACCACGGTCGCCTTCCTCGGCCTGTCGATGGCGGTGGCGACCCAGGTCAACTCCCCCACCTTCAAGGACATCATCACGGTGGTCATCAAGTGGGTGGCCGGTCTGATGGGTCCGATCGCGATCCCGTTCATCCTCGGTCTGCTGCGCCCGTTCCGCCGCTCGGGCCCGACGGCGGCGCTCGTCAGCTGGGCGGCCGGTCTGCTCGCGTTCTTCTTCGTCAACTACCACCTGGACTTCTCCCAGCGCTCGGACGTGAAGCTGGAGTACCAGGTGGCGCTGCCCATGGTGATCTCGCTGGTGCTGTACGTCGTGATCGGCCTGATCAAGCCGGAGGACACCCCGGAGCGGGACGCGATCATCGAGACGCTGAACACGGACGACGACGGCACGGCGGTCACCGTCCCGGCGGCGGGCACGCCCGGTACGACGGACACGACCGGCACCACGACGAGCCCCTCGGGCGTGTAGCCGGTCCGCGCCCGGAGTCCTCGGGTACGGCCCCTACGCCCGCGGATACCGCACGAGCCACCCCGGGGACGACCCGCCCGGCCCGTGCAGCGCAGGGCTCTGCGTCATCTCCATGGCGAAGTCGTCCGCCAGCACCAGCATCGTGGGACGGCCCTCCAGTTCGGCCAGCCAGGCCGGCGGGAGGGCCGTCTCGCCGTGCAGCGCCCCGAGCAGTCCGCCCGTCAGCGCCCCCGTGGCCGCCGAGGGCCCGCCGTGGTTCACCGCGAGGCACAGCGCGTGCCGTACGTCCTCCCCCACGAGCGCGCAGTACACGGCGACCGCGAGCGCCCCGTCCGCCGTACCGGCGCCGGCCAGCTCCTCGATCCGGGCGGCCGTGGGCATGCCCTGCCGCACGGCGCCCAGGGCGCGCTGCAGCGCGTCCCCGACCGGCTGGTGTCCCGGCCGCGGGGCCAGCAGCGCGAGTGCGCGCTGTACGGCCGCGTCGAGGATCTCCCCGCGGGCCAGCGCGTGCACGATCACGGCGTACGCGCCCGCGGCGAAGTACGCGGTGGGGTGCCCGTGGGTCTGTGCCGCGCACTCGATCGCCAGCTGCAGCACCAGCTGCGGATCCCAGCCGACGAGCAGCCCGAAGGGCGCGGAGCGGGCCGCCGCGTCGGGGCCCGGCTCGCCGGGGTTCTTGGGCGCGTCCAGCGTGCCCATGGTGCCGTCGGCGAGTCCGAGCAGACAGGCCCGGGACGGGGAGCGGCGGGCGTACAGCCACTCCTCGCGGGCCAGCCAGCCGTCCTCCGTGCGGCGCTCGTCGGGCCCCCAGTCGTGCTGGGTGACCGCCCAGCGCAGATACGCCCGGTGCAGATCGGTCGGCGGGTGCCAGGCGCCGGTGTCCCGGCGGACCTGGGCGCGGACGAGCCCGTCGAAGGAGAACAGCGTGAGCTGGGTGTGCCGGCTGATCGCGCCGCGCCCGTCGGGTCCGGAGGCGAGGTCGGCGAGCCCCTCGGGCCCGTGCGCCTCCTGGATCCGCTCCAGGGACAGCCCGTCGACCGGGGCGCCCAGCGCGTCGCCGACGGCCGCGCCGAGCAGCGTGCCGCGCACGCGGCTGCGGAAGTCCTGCTGCTCGGCGCGACCCCAGACGGCACCGGATGTCGCACCCACCTCAGGCCTCCTCCTGGCACCGCCCGTACGTCCGACGCGCAGCACTGTAATCGAACGGAGACGATCAGTCGGGAGCGCCTGGCCGTCATGCACACCACACTTCGGTGTGCGCCCGAAAATGATCTAGGAGCGGCCGGAAGCCCTCTCCATAGTGGGACCATGGCCGAAACCAGAACCCCCCGCCCCCTGCCCGCACTTCGTGTCGCCGCTACCTCCCTCGTCGGCACCGTCGCCCTCTACATCGCACTCGTCGCGTTCGGGAACATCACCGACTTCGGAACCAACCAGCAGTTCGTCCGCCATGTTCTGGCCATGGACACCACGTTCAAGGACGGCGATCTGATGTGGCACGCGATCACCTCGCACGCCCTTCAGGACTCCGCCTACGTCGCGATCATCGTCTGGGAGACGGCGGCGGCGCTGCTCCTGATCGCCGCGACCTGGCTGTGGGCCCGGCGCCACCCGAGCGCCCGGCGGCTGTCCACCGTCGGCCTGTCGATGCTTCTGCTGCTGTTCGGCGCGGGCTTCATCGCGATAGGCGGGGAGTGGTTCGCGATGTGGCAGTCCAAGACGTGGAACGGTCTGGACGCGGCCACCCGCATCATCGTCCTGACCGGCGTGGTCCTCCTGGTGACCAACCTGCCGGGAGCAGCCGCTGAGGACAGCTGACCCCTCCGGGACGCCCCGTCGACGAGACCGCGGATCCCCGCCGGCCCGGACCCCACCGCACGTCTCCCCGTCGGCCGACCGACAGGAGCACGGTGAGGTGACCGGGCCGGCTCGACCCCTCAGTCCAGTACCGGCAGCAGTTCCGGCAGATGCCCGTCCGACGCCGCCGCCGCGCGCCGGCGTTCCTCCGGGACCTCGCCGTAGAGCGTCGTACGGGGCTTCGCCGGGCGGCCCGCCGCCTCGGCCACCGCGACCAGCTCCCTGACCGACTTGTACGAGCCGTACGAGGAGCCCGCCATACGGGAGATGGTCTCCTCCATCAGCGTGCCGCCCAGGTCGTTGGCGCCGGAGCGGAGCATCTCCGCCGCGCCCTCGGCCCCCAGTTTCACCCAGCTGGTCTGGATGTTGGGGATGTGGGGATGGAGCAGCAGCCTCGCCATCGCCGTCACCGCGCGGTTGTCCCGCAGGGTCGGGCCGGGGCGGGCGATGCCCGCCAGATAGACGGGGGCGTTGGTGTGGATGAAGGGGAGGGTGACGAACTCCGTGAAGCCGCCCGTCCGCTGCTGGATGCGGGAGAGGGTGCGGAAGTGGCCGAGCCAGTGGCGGGGCTGGTCCACATGGCCGTACATCATCGTCGAGGAGGACCGGATGCCCAGCTCATGGGCGGTCGAGACGACCTCGATCCAGGTCGCCGTCGGCAGCTTGCCCTTGGTGAGCACCCAGCGGACCTCGTCGTCCAGGATCTCCGCCGCCGTGCCGGGGATCGTGTCGAGGCCCGCCTCCTTCGCCGCCGTCAGCCACTCGCGGATCGACAGTCCGGTGCGGGTGGCGCCGTTCACCACCTCCATCGGGGAGAAGGCGTGCACATGCATGCCGGGGACCCGGGACTTCACCGCCCTGACGATGTCGAAGTACGCCGTTCCGGGCAGGTCGGGATGGATGCCGCCCTGCATGCAGACCTCCACCGCGCCCACGTCCCACGCCTGCTGGGCCCGGTCGGCGACCTGCTCCAGCGACAGCGTGTAGGCGTCGGCGTCCGTGCGGCGCTGGGCGAACGCGCAGAAGCGGCAGCCGGTGTAGCAGACATTGGTGAAGTTGATGTTCCTGGTGACGATGTAGGTGACGTCGTCGCCCACCGCCGACGTGCGCACGTCGTCCGCGATCCGGCACAGCGCGTCCAGGGCGGGACCGTCCGCGTGCAGCAGGGCGAGCGCCTCGGCGTCCGTCAGCCGCGTGGGGTCGTCGGCCGCCGTGCGCAGTGCCGCCCGTACGTCCGCGTCGATGCGCTCGGGCGCCATGCCCGGCGCGGCCGCCTCCCGCAGCGCCTCCCAGTCGCCGTAGACCTCGTCGAAGTCGTCCCGGCGGTCGCCCGTGCGGCCGTCGGTGTCGATCGTGCGGTGCAGATCGGTGCGCCCGGCGGAGGTGAACACCTCCTCCGGCTCCTGCCACGGGTGCCCCTCGACCACCGCGTCCGGCCGGGCCAGTCCCGTCTCGGGGTCGGCGAGGGCGTCCACGTGCGGCCGCAGCCGCGGGTCCAGCCAGGGCTCCCCGCGCCGCACGAACTCCGGGTAGACGCAGAGGCGTTCGCGCAGTTCGAAACCGGCCACCGCGGAACGCTCCCGCAGCTGCTCGATCTGCGGCCACGGCCGCTCCGGGTTCACATGGTCGATGGTCAGCGGGGACACCCCGCCCCAGTCGTCGATGCCGGCGCCGATGAGCCGCTCGTACTCGTCGTCCACCAGGTTCGGCGGCGCCTGGAGACAGGCGCTCGGGCCCATGATGTGCCGGGCCACCGCCACCGTGGCGACCAGTTCGTCGAGTTCCGCGTCCGGCATCCCGCGCATCGCCGTGTCCGGCTTGGCGCGGAAGTTCTGGATGATCAGCTCCTGTACCCCGTGGTACGCCCGCGCCACCTTCCGCAGCGCGAACAGCGACTCGGCGCGCTCCTCGTAGGTCTCGCCGATCCCGATCAGGAGTCCGGAGGTGAAGGGCACCGAGGAACGGCCCGCGTCCTCCAGGACCCGCAGCCGCACCGCCGGTTCCTTGTCCGGGGAGCCGTAGTGGGGTCCGCCCGGCTCGGACCACAGCCGCCGGGCCGTCGTCTCCAGCATCATCCCCATCGACGGCGCCACCGGCTTCAGCCGCTGGAAGTCCGTCCACGACATGACGCCCGGGTTGAGATGGGGCAGCAGGCCCGTCTCCTCCAGGATCCGGATCGAGATGGCCCGGACATAGGCGATCGTGTCGTCGTAGCCGTGCGCGTCCAGCCACTCGCGGGCCTCGGGCCAGCGGTCCTCCGGCTTGTCGCCGAGGGTGATCAGGGCCTCCTTGCAGCCCAGGGCCGCACCCTTGCGGGCGATGTCGAGGACCTCGTCCGGAGACATGAACATCCCGTGCCCGGCCCGGCGCAGCTTGCCGGGGACCGTGACGAAGGTGCAGTAGTGGCACTTGTCCCGGCACAGTCGGGTCAGCGGGACGAAGACGCTCTTCGAGTAGGTGATGACACCCGGCCGGCCCGCGGCCGCGAGGCCCGCGTCCCGCACCCGGGCGGCGGACGCGGCGAGGTCGTCCAGATCGGCGGCGCGGGCCTGGAGCAGCACCGCGGCCTCGGTGACGTCGAGTGCGACACCCTCTCGAGCACGTTTGAGGGCGCGACGCATGGAGTTCTCGGTGGGGCCGGTTCCGGAGGTCGCGGAAGTCGTCATCCTCCGAGCATACGTTTGCCGTGATCAGCACAGAGGGGCGGACGGGCAACGGCAGGGCGGCCGGACACCAGGGGTGTCAACGCTCGCACGGGCACCGGATGTTCCGACGACACGCGGCGGGCGATCGGCTTCCTGTGCGCCGGAGTTCACGGCCGGAGGAGACAGTGTCTGGTGCGACCCCTGCCCACCCCCTGTCATCCGACACGTTGGGAGCAGCAGCATGTGCGAGGACGACCACGGCATCGGCAGACGCGCACTGTTCGTGACGAGCGCGGCCGTCGCCCTTACGTTGGGAACCGTGAGCTTCTCCAGCGGTCCCGCGGCCGAGGCGGCCGACAACCAGGAGACGAGGACGGTGCGCGGCACCCTGCCGCCCGGCTCCCCCGACTTCGTCTACCTCCCCGTCGACGTCCCCGCGGGCGTCCGGGAGATCAAGGTCGCCTACACCTACGAAAAGCCGTCCGTCCCGGCCGGCACCCAGGGCAACGCCCTCGACATCGGCCTCTTCGACGAGCGCGGCACCGAGCTGGGCGGCACGGGCTTCCGCGGCTGGTCCGGCGGCGCGCGCTCGGAGTTCTTCGTCCGCGCGGACGACGCGACCCCCGGCTATCTGCCCGGCCCGGTACACCCCGGCACCTGGCACATCGCCCTGGGCCCCTACACGGTGGCCCCGCAGGGCCTGGCCTACGAGATCACCATCACCCTCGCCTACGGCGAACAGGGCGTCACCCCGGCGCCGGTGTACCCGCCGTCCCGGGCCAAGGGACGGGGCCGCGCCTGGTACCGCGGCGACTGCCATATGCACTCCTGGTATTCCGACGGCCGCCGCACGCCCGCCGAGATCGCGGCGCTGGCCCGGGCCGCGGGCCTGGACTTCATCAACACCTCCGAGCACAACACGAACTCCTCGCACGCGCACTGGGCCGACCAGGCGGGCGACAACCTGCTGATCATGCTGGGCGAGGAGGTGACGACCCGGAACGGCCATGTGCTCGCGCTGGGCACCGACCCGGGCACCTTCGTCGACTGGCGCTACCGGGCACGTGACAACCGCTGGGCCCGGTTCGCCCGGGAGATCCACCGGGCGGGCGGACTGGTCGTGCCCGCCCATCCGCACGCCACCTGCGTCGGATGCGGCTGGAAGTTCGGCTTCGCCGAGGCGGACGCGGTGGAGGTGTGGAACGGCCCGTTCACCCCGGACGACGAGGCGACGCTGGCGGAGTGGGACAACACGCTGGTGGCGTCGGTCCGGGAGGGGCACGGCCACTGGCTCCCGGCGATGGGCAACAGCGACGCGCACCGCGACCCCGACGCGATCGGCACCCCGCAGACGGTGGTCCTCGCGGACGACCTGACCAGGGAGGCCGTCCAGGAGGGGATCCGCGCGGGCCGCTCGTACGTCGCCGAGTCGAAGAACGTCTCGCTGACCTTCGGCGTCTCGGGCGGCCACGGCGAGCACGCGGGGATCGGCGAGCGGCTGCGGGTGGACCCCGACACCCCGGTCACGGTCCGGCTGGAGGCGCAGGGCGTGCCCCGCTGCACGGTCCGCTTCGTCACCGACCAGGGCACGCTGTTCACGAGCGATCCGCTGCCGGTGTCGGGGTCGGGCACGGTGGAGTGGCACACGACACCGTCGTACGCGGCCTACGTCCGGGCGGAGCTGCGGCACGAGGCGGCGGCGGGCCCGGTGCCGGGTGTCCTGGCCGCGTTCACAAACCCGATCTTCCTGGGCCGGTCGTAGCGCCCTGGGCCACCGGCCGTTCACCGGGGGCGCGGCGGTCCTTCGCTCGGGGCGCGCGGACTTTTCCGCGCGCCCCGCTCAGCCGTCTGCCAGACTGCGCTGAGGGCCTCGCTCTTCACGTCGTCAGGGGGAACACACGACCATGCCGGGCTTCACCGACCTCAAGTACCGCGCGGTCACTGCGCTCCAGCGCCATGTCGTCAATCCTGTGCAGCGCCGTATGCCCCTCCAGACGCTCCTGGAGACCACGGGCCGCGTCTCGGGCCTGCCGCGCCGGACCCCCCTCGGCGGGCGCCGCATCGGCGACTCCTTCTGGCTGGTGTCCGAGCACGGCGAGAAGTCCCAGTACATCCGCAACATCCAGGCCGATCCCCGGGTGCGCGTCCGCATCGGGGGCCGCTGGTACCCGGGCACGGCCCATCCGCTCCCCGACGACGACGCCCGGGCCCGGCTGCGGACGCTGCCCCGCCTCAACAGCACGGCGGTACAGGCGCTCGGCACGGAACTGCTCACGGTCCGGGTGGACCTGGACGCCTGAGGCGGTCCCCGGCCGGTCCGCTCACCCCGGCCACACGATCGCCTGCAGCTCGCTGTACGCGTGCAGGGCGTACGCGCCGACGTCCCGGCCCACCCCGCTCTTCTTGAAGCCGCCGAACGGGGCCTCCATGTTGCGGCCGACGGTGTTGACGCCCACCTGGCCCGCCCGCAGCCGGCGGGCGACCCGGAACGCGCGGGCCACGTCCCGGGACCAGACGTAGTCGATGAGGCCGTAGTCGGTGGCGTCGGCCAGGGCGATGCCCTCCTCCTCGTCCTCGAACGGCACGACCACGACCACCGGGCCGAAGATCTCCTCCCGGACCACCCGCATGTCGGGCGTGCAGTCCGCGAGGAGGGTGGGCGCCACATAGAAACCCCGCTCGAACGGCGGGCGTTCGCCCCCGGCGACCAGCCGCGCGCCCTCCTTGCGGCCCGACTCCACATACGCCTCCACGCGGTCCCGGTGCGCCGCCGAGATCACGGGCCCCACCACCGTGCCCGGCGTGCGCGGGTCCCCGACCGTCAGCCGCCGGGCGTGGGCGGCCAGTTCGGACACCAGCCGGCCGTAAACGCCCCGCTGGGCGATCACCCGGGTGGGTGCCGTGCAGATCTGGCCGCTGTAGAAGGAGAACGTCGTCCCGATCCCGGCCACCGCCGCATCGAGGTCCGCGTCGTCGAAGACCAGCGCCGCGCCCTTGCCGCCCAGCTCCATCAGCTGGCGCTTCATGGACCGGCCGCACACCTCGGCGATCCGCTGCCCCACGGCCGTGGACCCGGTGAAGCTCACCATGTCCACGTCGGGGCAGTCGACGGCCGCCTCGCCGACCTCCGGCCGTGAACCGCTCACCACGTTCACGACACCCGGCGGCGCGCCCGCCTCCTGAAGGGCCTCGGCCATGCGGTACACGGACAGCGGATCCTGCGGGGCCGGCTTGACCACCACCGTGTTGCCCATGGCCAGCGCGGGCGCGACCTTGCCCGCCGGGTTCGCCCACGGGTTGTTGTACGAGGTGATGCAGGTGACCACGCCGACCGGGCGGCGCTCCGCGACCGCGCCGACGACCGCCGCCGGGCCGAACGGGCCCGCCTCGTTGATCTGCGGCGGCAGCGGCTGCTCCACCGGCTCCACGCGCGCGTACCGCCGGAACCGGGCCGCCGCGACGCCTACCTGCATCCCGCGCGCGGTACGGGTCGTGGCGCCGCTCTCCGCCTGCGCCAGCTCCGCGTACGGCACGAGGTTGCGCCGTATCACCTCCGCCGCCCGCGCCAGCACCGCCGCCCGCTCCTCCGGCGCCGTCCGCGACCAGGGCCCGAACGCCTCGCGGGCCGCCGCGCAGGCCGCGCGCACCTGGTCCCGCGAGGCCTCCGGCGCCCAGCCGGCGATCCCCTCGGTCGCCGGGCCGACGACCGGGTGGTGCCCGTCCTCGGGCTCGACCCAGGCGCCGCCGATGAACAGCCGCTGCCGCTCGGTCACGTGGTGCTCACCGTCCTGGTGTCCCGTCCGGAGCGCAGCACCCGGCCCGGCACGGCCCCGGTCACCACGTCGTCCCGGATCGCCTCGACGCCGTTGACCCAGACCGCGTTCACCCCGATCGCCCGGGAGTCCAGGCGCGGGCTCTCCCCCGGCAGGTCGTGCACCAGGGTGGCGTGGCCGGCGTCGACGCGCTCCGGGTCGAACAGGACCAGGTCCGCGTGGAAGCCCTCCCGCACCCGGCCCCGCTCCCGCAACCCGAACAGCTGCGCGGGATCGTCGGTCAGCATCTTCACGGCCCGCTCCAGCGGCACCAGTCGCCGGCCGCGCAGACAGTCCCCGAGGAACCGGGTGGTGTACGGGGCCCCGCACATCCGGTCCAGATGGGCGCCCGCGTCGGAGCCGCCGAGCAGGACGTCCTGGTGGCGCCAGGTCTCGGCGCGCAGCGCCCAGGAGTCCGGGTCGTTGTCGGTGGGCATGGGCCACAGGACCGTGCGCAGGTCGTCGTCGGCGCAGATCTCGACCAGGCAGGTGAAGGGGTCCTGGCCGCGCTCGGCCGCGATGTCCCGCACCACCCGCCCGGTCAGGCCCTCGTTGCGCGGGCTGTAGGTGTCCCCGATGACGTACCGTCCGAAGTCGGCGAGGCGCCGGAAGACGCCCGCCTCCTTGGAGTCGGCGCACCGTAGCAGCTCGCCCCGGACCTGCGGGTCCCGGAGCCTGGCGATCCGCTCGGGCACCGGCAGGCTCAGCACCGGACCCCAGCCGGGGATCAGGTTGAGGGCGCAGAAGGTGCCGAGCGACATGTTCATCGGGGTGAGGATCGGCATGGTGAGGGCGACCACCCGGCCGCCCGCCTTCCGGGCGCGCTCGCTCGCGAGGAGCTGACGCGGCACCCGCTCGGGGACGGCGGCGTCGATCGTGAGCACGTTCCAGTTCAGGGGCCGTCCCGCCGCCGCGCTCATCTCCACCAGCAGGTCGATCTCGGCGTCGCTGAACCGGTCGAGGCAGCCCGCCACGATCGCCTCGATCTGGGTGCCCTCGTGCTCGCCCACCGCCCGGGACAGGGCCAGCAGCTCGGCCAGCCGGGCGTGGCGGGAGGCGACGGGGGCGCCGTCGCCGTCGGAGTGGGTGGACGACTGGGTGGTGGACAGGCCCCAGGCCCCCGCGTCCATGGCCTCGTGGAACAGCCGGAGCATGGCGTCCAGCTGCTGGGGGGTGGGCTGTCCGCCGACCGCGTCCGGGCCCATCACATGGCGGCGCAGCGCGCAGTGGCCCGCCATGAAGCCCGCGTTGACGGCGATCCTGCCTTCGAGGGCGTCGAGGTACTCCCCGAACCCGTGCCAGTTCCAGGGCGCCCCCTCCTCCAGGGCGACCAGGGACATCCCCTCCACCTTGGACATCATCCGGCGGGTGTAGTCGGCGTCGGCGGGCCGCGCGGGGTTGAGCGGGGCGAGGGTGAAGCCGCAGTTGCCGGCGGCGACCGTGGTGACCCCGTGGTTCAGGGAGGGGGTCGCGTACGGGTCCCAGAACAGCTGGGCGTCGTAGTGGGTGTGCGGGTCGACGAAGCCGGGGGCGAGCACCAGGCCGGTGGCGTCCTCGCTGCCCCGGGCCGCCTCGGTGATCCTCCCTACGGCGGCGACACGGCCGTCCCGTATCCCGACGTCGGCGCTGTACCCGGGCGCGCCGGTCCCGTCCACGACGGTCGCGCCCCTGATGACGTGGTCGAGCATGCGGGGCACCCCCTCAGGCGGCCTGGCGGAACCGGGTCGTGCGGTGCACCGGGTCGGTGTCGATCTTCGGGATGACGTGCTCGCCGATCAGCCGGATCGTCTGGAGCGTCTCCTCCTTCGGGATCCCGACCGGCAGCCCGAAGCTGAGCTGGTCGGCCCCGGCCTGCTCCCACCGCTTGCACTGGGTGAGGACCTCGTCCGGGTCGCCGCAGATGAGCAGCTCCTCCTCGACGAGGAGTTCGATGAACTCCTCGGTGTACTCGGGCAGCGTCTCCGGCCAGACCGGGAAGCCCTCCGGGCGGGGGAAGGTGTCGTGGTAGCGGAAGACGAGGGAGGGCAGATAGTGCAGCTGCCCGGCCGCCGCGATCCGGATCGCCTCCTCGTGCGTGGGCGCGCACACGGCGGTGGTCGTCACCATGACGTTGTCGTTGACGAAGTCCCCGACGGGCTCGGCGTCCACCACCGCCGTCTTGTACTGCTCCAGCACCCATTCCATGTCGGAGACCTTCTGCACACTGAACCCGAGCACCCCGAGGCCCTTGCGGGCGGCCATGGCGTACGAGGGCGGGGACCCGGCCGCGTACCACATCGCGGGGTGCGACCTCCCGTACGGCTTGGGGAGCACCTTGCGCGGCGGGAGCTGCCAGTGCTTCCCCCGGAAGCCGGCGTACTCGTCCTGGAGCCACATCTTGGGGAACTCGGCGATGGTCTCCTCCCAGATCTCCTTGGTGTGGTTCATGTCGGTGATGCCCGGGAGGAAGCCGAGGATCTCGTGGGAGCCCGCGCCCCGGCCGCTGCCGAACTCGAAGCGGCCCTCGGTGAGGTGGTCGAGCATGGCGACCTTCTCGGCGACCTTCACCGGGTGGTTCACCTGGGCGAGGGGGTTGAAGATGCCGGAGCCGAGGTGGATGCGCTCGGTGGCGTGGGCGAGATAGCCGAGGAAGACGTCGTTGGCGGAGAGGTGCGAGTACTCCTCCAGGAAGTGGTGCTCTGAGGCCCAGGCGTACTTGAAGCCGGACGCGTCCGCCTGGATGACGTACTCGGTCTCCTCCATCAGCGCCTTGTGCTCCGCGAGCGGGTCGGTCCCGGCCCGCTTTCCCACGTATCCCTGTACAAAGAGCCCGAATTCCACGGAGTTTCACCGTCCCCACGAGAATGTGCCGCCGACGGGTGTCCCCCACGCGCGGCCTTATCTGACTGACCGTCAGTTCTATCTGCGGCCGACTCTGACACCGGCCGCCGGGAGCGTCAATAGCTGACGATCCGTCAGAGAATGGAGACCCCGGCCAGCCAGCCGCCGTCGATCACGAACGGCTGTCCGGTGATGTACGAGGAGTCGTCCGAGGTCAGGAAGAGGGCGAGCCTGGCCACCTCCTCCGGCCTGCCGATCCGGCCGAGCGGCACGAGCCTGCCGTACACCTCGTCCAGGGCCCGGGACATCTCCCCCGCGTCCGCGCGCGGGTCCAGCCGGGCCGGATTGGCCATCGGGGTGTCGACGGCGCCGGGGCACACGGCGTTGACCCGGATCCCCTCCGGTGCCAGCTCGATCGCGGCGACCCGGGTGAGGCCGAGGACGGCGTGCTTGGTCGCCGTGTAGGTGCCCACGGCCGCCATCCCCGTCAGCGCGGTGTACGAGGCGGTGTTGACGATGGTGCCGCCCCCGGCGGCCGCGATCTCCGGCGCGACCGCCCTGATACCGAGGAAGCAGCCGACCTGGTTGACCTGGACGACCCGCATGAACTCGTCCAGCGGCGTGTCGACCAGGGCGTTGAAGCGCAGGATCCCGGCGTTGTTGACCAGCCCGTCGACGCGCCCGTACGTCTCCTTCGCATGCGCCACGGCGGCGGTCCAGTCGTCCTCCCGCCCCACGTCGAGACGGACGTACGACTGCCCGAGCTCCTTGGCGACGGCCTCCCCCTGGTCGTCGAGCACATCCGTGAGGACGACCCGGGCGCCCTCCGCCGCGAACAGCCGGGCCTCCTGCTCACCCTGCCCGCGCGCCGCCCCGGTCACGATGACGACGCGCCCGTCCAGCTTGCCCATGCGGCCTGCCTCCTCAGTCCAGACGGGGCGCGACCTCGGCCCCGAACGCGGCGATCTGGTCGATGAGTTCGGTGCCACTCCGGCTGCGGAACCGCACCTGGATCTGGTGCACGCCCATCGCGCGGTAGGCGCGCAGGGAGTCGGCGACCGCCTCCGGCGCCCCGCTGACCGTGCGCGGCCCGACGTCCCAGCCCGGCACGCCGACGTACAGCGGTTCGGTGATGGCGCCGACGGTGAAGAGGGCGTCGAGCCCCGCCTGTTCGCGGATCTGCCGCAACCGGGCGAGCTGCGCGGGCAGCCGGTCGCGCGGATCCCCCTGGGGCAGCCAGCCGTCGCCCTTCAGCGCGGCCCGGCGCACGGCGGCGGACGAGGAGCCGCCGACCCACAGCGGGATGCGGGGCTGGGCGGGCCGGGGGCGCTGCCCGAGCCCCTCGAAGTCGTACGCCTTGCCGTGGTGGACGGGGAACTCGTCCGGCCCCAGCGCCGCCCTGAGCGCGTCGATCGTCTCGTCGAGCAGGGCGCCCCGCTGCCCGAAGTCCACGCCCAGCGCCTCGAACTCCTCCCGCACATGCCCGGCCCCCACCCCGAGGACGAGCCGTCCGCCGGAGAGGTGGTCGAGGGTCGCGTACTGCTTGGCCGTGACGAGCGGATGCCGCAGCCCGACGATCGCGACATGGCTGAGCAGCCGCACCCGCCCGGTGACGCCCGCGAGAAGGGCGAGGGTGGCGACGGGGTCGTACCAGACCGTGCTCATCGCGGCGGCGAGCCGGCGCGGGACGGCGACGTGGTCACAGCACGCGACGTAGTCGAACCCTGCGGTGTCGGCGGCCCGGGCGATCGCGACGAGGTCTCCGGGCCCGGCATGGGCCTCCCAGGGCTCGGCGTAGAGCGTGGACTGGGACTGGACGGGCAGCTGCATCCCGTACCTCAGGACGCCGCCGCTCACCGTCCGCCGCCCGGCCACAGGCCGTCCTCGGTCAGCCCGAGCAGCTCGATCGCGTTGCGCCGTACGATCCGGTCGACCACGTCCGCGTCCAGGTGCCCCATCTGGGCCTCCCCGACCTCGCGCGACTTCGGCCAGGTGGAGTCGGAGTGCGGATAGTCGGTCTCGTAGAGGACGTTCCCGACCCCGATGGAGTCCAGGTTCCGCAGCCCGAAGGCGTCGTCGAAGAAGCAGCCGTAGACATGATCGGCGAACAGCTCGGACGGCGGGCGGTGGACCTTGTCGGCGACGCCGCCCCACGCGCGGTTCTCCTCCCAGACGACGTCGGCACGCTCCAGGATGTACGGGATCCAGCCGATCTGCCCTTCCGCGTACATCACCTTCAGATTCGGGAAGCGCTCGAACTTGCCGCTCATCAGCCAGTCGACCATCGAGAAACAGCAGTTGGCGAAGGTGATGGTGGAGCCGACGGCGGGCGGGGCGTCGGCGGAGGTGGACGGCATCCGGCTGCTGGAGCCGATGTGCATGGCGACGACGGTGCCGGTCTCGTCGCAGGCCGCGAGGAAGGGGTCCCAGTCGTCGGAGTGCACGGACGGCAGCCCGAGGCGGGGCGGGATCTCGGAGAAGGCGACGGCGCGCACCCCGCGCTCGGCGTTGCGGCGCACCTCGGCGGCGGCGAGGCGGGCGTCCCAGAGGGGGACGACGGCGAGGGGTATGAGACGCCCGTGCGCCTGCGGGCCGCACCACTCCTCCACCATCCAGTCGTTGTACGCCCTCACGCACAGCAGCCCGAGCTCACGGTCCTCGGCCTCGGTGAAGGTCTGCCCGCAGAAGCGGGGGAAGGTGGGGAAGCAGACGGCGGACCGGACATGGTTGACGTCCATGTCGGCGAGGCGCTCGGGTACGTCGTACGAGCCCGGCCGCATCTGCTCGTAGGTGATGACCTCGAGCTTGATCTCGTCCCTGTCGTACCCGACGGCGGTGTCGAGGCGGGTGAGGGGCCGGCGCAGGTCCTCGTACACCCACCAGTCCCCGATCGGCCCCTCGTCACCGGGCTCACCCATGACGGGAGCGAACTTCCCACCCAGGAACGTCAGCTCCTTCAGGGGCGCGCGAACGATACGCGGACCGGTTTCCCGGTACTTCGCTGGGAGCCGGTCCTGCCAGACGTGCGGGGGCTCCACGGTGTGGTCGTCGACGGAGATGATCTGCGGGAACGTGGCGTTGCTCGGCGAGGTCTCCATGGCGGTCACGGTAGCGCTGATCTGACGGATCGTCAGCAAACTGGGCCCGCCCGGCATGAATCCGCGCCTTCCGTTATGAGAAGAGCGTGTGAGGACACTGTGACGCCCGGCGCCACAGCCTGTGATCGGCGTCTCCCATGGCTGACGCATCCGCCATGAACAAGGCAAACTGGCCTCCTGATTGGAGACGTTCGGCGGGGGGCCAGGGGGCAGCGATGGACGGTGTACCGCGAGTACCGAAGCAGCGGAGTGCCGAGGAATCGGCGACTCTGCGCTTCGGCGTGCTCGGACCGGTGCGCGCCTGGCGTGAGGAGGAACCGCTGGCCACGGGCTCGCCGCAGCAACGAGCCCTGCTGGCGGCGCTGTTGCTGCGGGAGGGACGCACGGCCACGGCGTCCGAGCTGATCGACGCGCTCTGGGGCGACGAGCCGCCGCCGCGGGCGCTGGCGGCCGTACGGACGTACGCCTCCCGGCTGCGCAAGGTCCTCTCCGCCGGCGTGCTGGTCAGCGAGTCCGGCGGATACGCGGTGCGCCTGCCGGGCGCCCGCTCCCTGGACCTCGCCGCCGCCCAGGAGCTGGCCGCGGAGGCGGAGAAGGCCAAGAACTCCGGGGACCTGTGCCAGGCCCGGCAGATCCTGAACGAGGCGCTGGCCCTGTGGGACGGCGAGCCGCTGGCGAACATCCCCGGCCCGTACGCCGAGACCCAGCGCACACGCCTGGAGGAATGGCGCCTCCAACTCCTCGAATCCCGCCTGGACATGGACCTGGAGCAGGGCTGCCACGCGGAGGCGGTGTCAGAACTGACCGCCCTCACGGCGGCCCACCCCCTGCGCGAACGCCTCCGGGAACTGCTGATGCTGGCGCTGTACCGCTCGGGCCGACAGGCGGAGGCGCTGGCGGTCTACGCGGACACCCGCCGCCTGCTGGCCGACGAACTCGGCGTCGACCCCCGCCCGGGCCTGAAGGAACTCCAGCAGCGCATTCTCCAGGCGGACCCGAGCCTGGCGGAACCTTCGGCTCCGGCCCCCGAGCCGTCAGCGGCCCCCGTCCGCCCTGCGCAACTACCGGCCAGCGTCCCCGACTTCACCGGACGGGCACGTCTCGTGGCCGAACTGGGAGAGGTGCTGGCGTCGGCCGACGGCCGGGTGATGGCGGTGTCGGCACTGGCCGGAATCGGTGGCGTCGGCAAGACGACCCTCGCGGTCCACGTCGCCCATCAGGCCCGGGGCGCCTTCCCCGACGGCCAGCTGTACGTGGACCTGCAGGGCGCGGGGCCCCGGGCGGCGGAACCGGAGACGGTCCTCGGGTCCTTCCTGCGTGCCCTCGGCACGACCGACTCCGCGATCCCCGACACGCTGGAGGAGCGGGCCGCGCTCTACCGCTCGGTCCTGGACGGCCGCCGGGTCCTCGTCCTGCTGGACAACGCCAAGGACGCGGCGCAGGTGCGTCCGCTGCTGCCGGGCACGGAGGGCTGCGCGGCCCTCGTCACCTCCCGCGTCCGCATGGTGGACCTGGCCGGCGCGCACCTGGTGGACCTGGACGTGATGTCCCCGGACGAGGCGCTGTCGCTGTTCACGAAGATCGTGGGCCGGGAGCGGGTGACCTCGGAACGCGAGGCCGCCCTCGACGTGGTCGCGGCGTGCGGCTTCCTGCCGCTGGCGATCCGCATCGCGGCGTCACGGCTCGCGGCCCGCCGGACATGGACGGTCTCGATACTCGCGGCGAAGCTGGCGGACGAACGGCGGCGCCTCGACGAACTCCAGGCCGGCGATCTGGCCGTGAAGGCGACCTTCGAACTGGGCTACGGCCAACTGGAGCCGGCCCAGGCCCGCGCCTTCCGCCTCCTGGGCCTGGCGGACGGCCCGGACATATCCCTCGCCGCCGCCGCGGCGGTACTGGACCTGCCGCTGGAGGAGACCGAGGACCTCCTGGAGTCCCTGGTCGACACGTCCCTCCTGGAGTCGGCCGCCCCGGGCCGCTACCGCTACCACGACCTGGTCCGCCTCTACGCCCGTGCCTGCGCGGAACGGGACGAACAGCCCCCGAGCGAGCGGGACGCGGCGACGTCCCGACTGCTGGACTTCTATCTGGCCACAGCGGCGGGCGTGTACGCGATCGAGCGCCCCGGGGACCGACTGGTGGACCACCTCCAGCGGACCGAGTACCCGGGGCTGACGTTCGAGGACCGGCACCAGGCACAGGACTGGCTGTATGCGGAGGCGGTCTGCCTGCTTGCCTGTATGCGCCAATTCGGGACTTCCGGAACGTTGATCCGCGCCATCGACCTTCTGTGGGCGGCGGTCGACCTCTCGGAGTCCGGTGCCAACGCCAGGGAATACGAAGCGGTGGCCATCGCCCTGCGCGACGCCGCGCGCTCCTGCCAGGACCGGCGGACAAAGGTGCGCGCCTCCGTCGTCCTCGCCGTCGCCCATCACCTTTCCGGGCGCTTCGCGGAAGCCGACGACGCAGCACGCGAGGCCCTGCAGCTTGCCGATTCCCGGACCGACCCCCTGGCGCGGTGCTGGGCAGCCAACATTCGCGGCGCCATGGCCTTCTACCAGAACCAGCACGCGGACGCCGAACGCCACTTGGAGCAGGCACTCGCGGACTTCCGGGACTGCGAAGACCTGGCCGGGGAAGCGAGTGTCCTGTGCAACCTCTCGCGTATCCATCTCGCCACGCGGCGGCCGCGCAGCGCCGTGGTACTCGCCCAGCAAGGTGTCGAGACTTATGAGGCGCTGGGACATGCCCTGAAGGGCGCCAACGGCCGCTACGCACTGGGTATGGCCCTCACCGAGAACGGTTTGTACGGGGAGGCAAACGATCAGTTGCACGCGGCCCTGAAGGTCTTCCGTGACAGCCGCCAGCGCCTCTGGGAGGGGATGACCCTGCTCAGGCTCGCCGAGATGGACCTGGCAGCTCAACGCCCCGCACAGGCCTCGACGAACGCCGAGGCCGCCTTGACCGTGCTGCGTGGCATCGGCGGGGAGTGGCGGCGCGGCAATGTCCTGACGGTGCTGGGACGGGCTCTCAGTGGAATCGGCCAATCGGGAAGGGCCCAGGTGTGCTGGCAGGAGGCCCTCGCCACCTACGAGGCACTGGGATCCCCCGAGGCCGAGACCGTCCGGGCACTGCTGACGCCGGCCGCCGCGGCGTAGGGCTGCCACGGCGTTCATCGTTCGTTTATCGCGGGACGGCACTCTCGTCCTGTCGATCCGTTGCATCGGGGGACAGACGGACCGCCTCGGAGGTCGCCCAGCCCACGGTCTAGGGTGAGGCGACCCGGTAGCCCGCCCGGCCGTCCATTCGGGGGAACGGCCGGGCGGGCCCCCATTTGCCAGTTGAGTCACAAGGGGAGGAAGCACCATGAGCGACACCACGAAGGACGAGCCGGTCGTCGACCCGGACAACGTCCACATCACCGGCGGCAAGGACGAGGGCACGGTGAACCCGGACAACGTCCACATCACCGAGGCCGCGGACAACGGCATCTTCAAGCCGGACAACGTCCACATCACGTCCGACCCCAGCTAAACCTTCCTCCCACACGGGGATCGGCCGCGGCGGCGCGGAGGGGAGCCGCCGCGGCCGAGGTGTGTCCAAGTCAGGATTCCCGCCAACCCCCTGCCCCGGACCAGCAATTGGCAGATCCGTTCCACCGCCGGAACGCGTTTCACGAGGTCCCCGGGGCCACCACCGGAACACATCTGCCACTCTCCGGCGCTCAGCGTCCGCCACCCCCGGGTTGTCCACAGGGGCGAATCCGGTGGGGGCGGTTCGGCACCATGGGGGTATGGGGCGGGTGGGGTTGGGGGGTGTGACCTCCTGCGCACCGGGCCGAGGGACGACGCCCTCGTGTCCGTCGAGTCCGCGCTCGGCTATCGGAACGTCGACCGTGTACGCCGGGCCCCGCTCACCACCCCCGCCGCGATCGCCGTCGCACTCGAAGCCCCTCTCCTCGGTGCCACCAGGGCCCGCCGGGCTGTGGCTGGGATTGACAAGTTTGTGCCACCGGGGGGCCAGGATCCCGGTGTTCCTCTCCCATGGCTGGCACACAACTGCCAATCGTCGAGCGGGAGGGCCATTCGCCGAGGATGGGTAGTCCGCTCGGTCAGCGCGGTTAAATCGTCGGGCCTCGTGCTTGACCGGGCCCCCGCCTACATGTGAGGCGCGGGTGCGTCCCACCCGCCCGCCCCACTACCGCAAGCCGCTGAACCGACCCGCCGTGCATGTGTAGCGTGGACACGTCCCCCTCGCCACTTGCCGCAGTCGCATGGCTCGTCCGGCGTGCACGCGAGACGCGGAGGCGCCCCCTCCACCACCGGGCCCTCCCCAGCCAACCGTCGCCCCCACCCCGCCGGCCCCCCGCTACACCCCCGGCCGCCCGCTCGCTTCTCACCCGTGCTGGAGCGGACCGAGTCAAGGGTCGGCCGCAGGCCGA
>NZ_JBIARC010000057.1:0-49848 GCF_042889625.1 Streptomyces sp. NPDC002573
CTCCCCGGCCCATTCCCCCATCACCACAACAAAGAGTCTGGCCCCACCGCTCACGCGGCGGGGCCAGAACCCCAAGATCTTCATGACTCTTCTAGCAGACAGGCGCCAGTACGGCGAGCGTCTCGTAGGCCTCGCGCAGCGCCAGCCGCAGCATCACCGGCGGATGCAGCGCCGTGCACGCGTCGGGGGGAACGATCCACTCCAGCGAGCGGGCCGTCCGGTGCGGCGGGGGAACCGCGACCCACGCCCCCCTGCTCGCATGCCGGACCCCCTCCCCGGACCAGTCGCCGGCCGGGTCCGGGGGCACGAGGAAGCCCACCCGGTGCGCCGCCGAGTCCACGAGTGTCGGCCCGGGGGTGCGCGCGGGGTCGTACCACAGGATGTCCAGGGTGAGCAGGCCGAGTTGGCGGGGGACACTCACCAGGTCCCAGTGGCGCCCGGCCTCCATCAGGACCGTTCCGTCACCCGGCAGCCACGCCTGCTCGCCCGCCCGAGGGTCCGGCGTGGCGGCCGCAAGCCACTCCACGCCGTGTGTCCACATCGCATTCGTCATCAGAGGCTCCAGGGGCCACCCGGCCCGACCAGGCGTAGTTCGGGGACTGGGCCGGGTGAATGCCCACGGGGGAACACCGACCGGCATATGCATGCTGATACATGGTTCCCCCCTGGCAAAAGGGTGGCGAGGCCTGGCGTTTACTGCCGAGACGTTAAGGTTGCGTTCGGAGCGGCGCCGAGCGCCCCCACTACGCTCCCGCGCGCGCCGCCATGCGAGCCTTGCGCGCCGCCAGCCGCTCGTCGAACTTCAGGGCCTCGGCGTCGAGCCCGCCCATGAACAGGCCGAGTTCCTCCTGGGCCCGGCGGCCCTCGGGGCCGAGACCGTCGATCTCCAGGACCTTCAGATGGCGCAGCACCGGCTGGAGCACGTCGTCGTGGTGGATGCGCAGGTTGTAGACCTCGCCGATCGCCATCTGCGCGGCGGCGCGCTCGAAGCCGGGGATGCCGTGGCCCGGCATACGGAAGTTGACCACGACGTCCCGGACCGCCTGCATGGTCGGGTCGGGCGCGATCTCGAACGCGGCCTTCAGCAGGTTCCGGTAGAAGACCATGTGCAGGTTCTCGTCGGTCGCGATGCGTGCGAGCATCCGGTCGCAGACCGGGTCGCCGGACTGGTGGCCGGTGTTGCGGTGCGAGATGCGGGTGGCCAGCTCCTGGAAGGCGACGTACGCGACGGAATGCAGCATCGAGTGCCCGTTGTCCGAGGTGAAGCCCTCGCTCATGTGGGCCATGCGGAACCGTTCCAGCTTGTCCGGATCGACCGCGCGCGAGGCGAGCAGATAGTCGCGCATCACGATGCCGTGCCGGCCCTCCTCGGCGGTCCAGCGGTGCACCCAGGTTCCCCAGGCCCCGTCCCGGCCGAAGAGGGAGGCGATCTCGTGGTGGTAGCTGGGGAGGTTGTCCTCCGTCAGCAGATTGACGACCAGCGCGATCCGGCCGATCTCGGTGACCTTGGACTGCTCCTTGTCCCAGGCCGTGCCGTCCTCGAAGAAGCCGGGGAAGTTGCGCCCGTCGCTCCACGGCACGTACTCGTGCGGCATCCAGTCCTTGGCGACCTTCAGATGGCGGTTCAACTCCTTTTCGACCACTTCCTCCAGGGCGTACAGCAGCCGGGCATCGGTCCAGACGGACGGGCTGCCGAGGTGCGGGGAAGTGATCGTCACGGGAACTCCATGGGGACGTCGAGCAAACCGGCGAGCGGCGCCGGAACCTACGGGATCGTAGGCTACGTGGCCGTAGGTTACGAACCCGTAGGTTAAGCGCGCTGTAAAAGCCCTGCTCGGGCAGGGGTCCTCATAAGACGTCAGGCCTGCTCACGGCTGGCGACGGGTATGCCGGGGGCCTTGCGGAAGCGGGGTCGTAGGGGTTCGTGCGCCAGGCGGGTCAGACGTACAGCCCCCGCAGCCGCACCGAGAGGCACGTCACACAGCCCTCCAGCTTCTCGAACTCGCCGATGTCCACCAGGACCGGTTCATGTCCGAGGTCGGCGAGCAACTCGGCCGTCTTCGGGGCACTATCAGCCATCAGCAGCTTGTCGCCGCCGAGCAGCACGACATGCGCACCGGACTCCTCCGGCACCGGCAAGAAACGCGGAAACAGCGCCGGTTTGTCCACATGTGGCACATGGCCGATAACGGTGCCGTCGGGGAGCGCGGTGACCGCCGACTTCAGGTGCAGCACCCGGGTGACCGGCACGGCGACCACCCGGGCGCCCAGCGGTTCGAAGACCGCGCGCAACTGCTGGATCGCGGCGCTGTTGGTACGGCCGCTGCGACCGACGTAGATCGTGTCGTCGACCTTGAGGATGTCCCCTCCGTCGAGGGTGCCCGGCTCCCAGATCCAGTTCACCGAGCAGCCGAGCTGGGCCACCGCCTCCTCGACACCCTCCGTCTCCCCGCGCCGGGAATCGGCCCCGGGCCGGGCTATTAGCGCCACGTTCTTGTACATCACCACCGCGTCCTCGACGAACACCGAGTCCGGGCAGTCGTCGGCGGGTTCCACCTCGACGGTCTCCCACCCGTGCGTGCGCAGGGCCTGCGTGTACGCCTCCCACTGCTCCAGGGCGAGGTCGACGTCGACCTTCTCCCGCTGGACGTGAGTGACCAGCCCCTCGGCGAGGCGGGGGCTCGGTCGGCGGACGAGGGCCTTCTTGCTTGGCACGTGGAGCTCCGTCTCGGCTGATGGTGTCGCCCGCCATCATGCAGGGGCCGTACCCCGGGGACAAAGCCCCGGGGCACGCCTCCCCTGCTACGCCGGACGCCCGACAGCTTCCGGTGTGGTCTCCGTGAGTTCGCCGTCGAGCAGCAGCCAGCGGGTGATGCCGATCGACTCCAGGAACGGCATGTCGTGCGTGGCCACGATCAGCGCTCCCTCGTACGACTCCAGGGCCGTGGTCAGCTGCCGCACGCTCGCCATGTCCAGGTTGTTGGTCGGCTCGTCCAGCATCAGCAGCTGCGGCGCGGGCTCGGCGAGCATCAGCGCGGCCAGGGCGGCACGGAACCGCTCGCCGCCGGACAGGGTCCCGGCCGGCTGGTCGGCCCGCGCGCCACGGAACAGGAAGCGGGCCAGCCGGGCGCGGACCCGGTTGTCGGTGGCGCCCGGCGCGAACCGGGCCACGTTCTGCGCGACCGTCAGCCCGTCGTCCAGGACGTCCAGCCGCTGCGGCAGGAAACGCAGCGGCACATGGGCCGTCACCTCGCCCGTCACCGGCTGGAGCTCGCCGGCGATCGTCCGCAGCAGGGTGGTCTTGCCCGCGCCGTTCCGCCCGATCAACGCGATCCGCTCGGGACCGTGCAGGTCGAGACCGCCGGCCACCCGCGCGCCGTACGTCAGTTCCAGATCCCTCAGCGTGAGCACCGACCGCCCCGGCGGGACCGCCGTGTACGGCAGGTCGACACGGATCTCGTCGTCGTCCCGTACCGCACCGGCCGCCTCGTCGAGGCGCTCCCTGGCCTCGGCGAGCCGCTCCTCGTGCAGGATGCGGTGCTTGCCCGCGGACTCCTGGGCCGCCCGTTTGCGTCCTCCCATGACGATCTTCGGTTCGCGTTTGCTGTCCCACATCCGCTGGCCGTACCGCTTGCGGCGGGCCAGTTTGACCTGGGCGTCGGCCAGCTCGCGCTTCTGCTTGCGCACGTCCGCCTCGGCGACGCGCACCATGCGCTCCGCCGCCTCCTGCTCGGCCGCCAGTGCCTCCTCGTAGGCGGAGAAGGTGCCACCGAACCAGACGACCTCCCCGGAGCGCAGATCCGCGATCTGGTCGACCAGATCGAGGAGTTCACGGTCGTGGCTGACCACGACCATCACCCCCGACCATGCCTGGACCGCCGCGTACAGCCGTCGGCGTGCGTACAGATCGAGGTTGTTGGTGGGCTCGTCGAGCAGGAGCACGTCGGGGCGCCGCAGCAGCAGCGCGGCCAGGCGCAGCAGGACGGACTCGCCTCCGGAGACCTCGCCGATGGTGCGGTCCGGGCCGATGTGACCGAGCCCGAGCTCACCGAGCATCGCCTCGGCGCGTTCCTCCACGTCCCAGTCGTCGCCCACGGCCGCGAAGTGCTCCTCGGCCACGTCGCCCGCCTCGATGGCGTGCAGCGCGGCGCGCTTCGCGGCGATCCCGAGCGCCTCGTCCACCCGCAGCGCGGTGTCGAGTGTGACGTTCTGCGGCAGATAGCCGATCTCACCGGCGACGCGCACGGTGCCCTCGGCCGGGACGAGCTCACCGGCGATCAGCTTCAACAAGGTTGACTTTCCTGCTCCGTTGACGCCGACGAGCCCTGTCCTGCCGGGGCCGAAGGCGAGCTGGAGGTCCTCGAAGACGGGGGTGCCGTCGGGCCAGGAGAAGGAGAGGGACGTGCAGGTGATGGCAGGGGTATGTGACATGCGGGCCTCGCGACTGCTCGAAATGGGTGGGGCGACGCGTGTGAGACACCGCAAGGGGGGCGACGGTCCGCGGACACGGAGAAATCCCGCGCCGGAAGTCAGGACGGCTCGAACGCCGAGGTCGCACGCTACGCACACAGACGCGGACAGCGCTGTGTGACGCGGTGTCTCAGGACCTCAGACGAGCAACGTCCTTCTCCAATCGACGGCAACAGGACGTGCTCCACGGTAGGAAGGGGCTCCAGGGGTGTCAACGCAATATTCGGCGGCCCCGTCCGCGTCCGGCCGGCGCCCCGGTGCCCCTTCCCGCCGCGCACTCGCGCCCCCCGCCCGTCCGTGATCCCTTCCGCACCGGAGGTTCGCCGTCACCTCCGTACCGGGCATTCGTATTCGCGTCCGTACGGGGCACCCGTATGCCACATCGAACCCGAGCGCAAGGAGGCCTCGTGTCCGACGGCTCCCCCTCGCTGCCCGCCCGGCTGTATCTGCTCGCCTGGGACACCACCCGGCGCAGGCTCCGCCATGACCCCGGCCTCGCCCCCCTGGTGCGGGCGGGCGCCTTGACCGAGCTGGCGGGGCGTGGCCTGCTCGTCGACGCGGACGGTGTGGCCGCCCCGCGCGATCTCGACGCCCACAGTGGCGACCCCGTTCTCGACGGACTCCTCGAACTCGTCATGGAGTCCGGACCCCGACCCTGGGAGTCCTGGGTGACCCGCTACGCCGGTGTCACCCTCGACGCCGTCCGTCCCCAGCTCGCCGCCGCGGGGTTTCTGCGCGCCGACAGCAGGAGGGGTCTCGGGCTCCTCCGGCCCGTGGAGTACACGCTGGAGCGGGTGCAGGCGGTCGAGGCGCTGCAACGCGAGGCGCGGCAGACGCTCACGGGCCCCGAACCCGTCGCCGAGGTCCCCGAGGAGGACGCGGCCCTCGTGGCCCTGGCCGCCGCGGCCGGACTGCCCACGGTGACGAGCCCCGCGGACCGCGAACGGCACCGGGAGCGGATCGAGGCCCTGACGGCCCGCGGGAGCCGCGCGGTGCCCGTGCTGCCGAGGATCGTCCTCGAGGTGCGCGCGGCCGTGTCCGGGCCGGACGCCGCCGCGCCACCCGCCCGGACCGGCGGCTGACCCCCCGAAGGCGTACGCATCTGTCGGATTGCCGCCGGCCATGGCCCCCGCAGGCTGGTTGGCTCGGTGCATGACCGACGCCACCCTCCTGCGCGAGCAGGCCCTCTCGTTCCACGCCCTGCACACCCCCGGCCGGCCTCTGGTGCTGCCGAACGCCTGGGACACCGTCAGCGCACGGCTCGTCGCGCGGGCGGGCGCGGCAGCCGTCGCCACCACCAGCGCCGGGCTCGCCTGGGACCTGGGCACCGCCGACGGGGACCGGCTGTCCCGCGACGACGCCCTCCGGGTCCTGGCGGGCATCGCGGGCGCGGTGACCGTACCCGTGAGCGCGGACATCGAGACCGGTTACGCGGATGCCGCGGAGGGCGTCGCCGACACCGTCGCGGCGGTGCTCGCGGCGGGTGCCGTCGGCGTGAACATCGAGGACGGCGTGTACGCCGGAGCCGCCCCGCTGCGTCCGGTCGCGGAACAGGCGGCGCGCATCGCCGCGGCGCGCGGGGCCGCCGACGCCGCAGGGGTGCCGCTGTTCGTCAACGCGCGCGTGGACACGTATCTGAGGGGCGCGGGCGGACTGGGGGAGACCCTGGAGCGGGCCGCGGCCTTCCTCGCCGCGGGGGCGGACGGCGTCTTCGTGCCCGGGGTCGTCGACCCGGTTACCGTGAAGGCCCTCGTCGAGGGGATCGAGGGGCCGCTGAACGTGCTGATCGGGCCCGGCGCACCGACGGTCCCCGAACTCGCCGCCCTCGGGGTCGCCCGGGTCAGTGCCGGGTCGGGCGTCGCACAGGCCGCCCATGGTCTGGTCCACCGTGCCGCGCGGGAGCTGCTGGACAGGGGAACCTACGGGGCGCTGGCCGGCGGACTCTCCTACGGCGAGCTGAACGGGCTACCGGGCGCGGGCCGTTGACCGTCGCCCTCGGCACGGGGCGTCTCGCTACCGGTTCCGCCGCGGGGCGCGTTCAGCACGCGTCCCGCATCAGCTCCGCCAGGTCGTGGTCCAGGTCCACCTGCAGATGCTCCAGGCCGGCCGGAACCAGCTCGGTGGTCCGCTGCAGAAAGTGCCGGATCTCCTTGGAGTGCACATGGACCACGGCCGTGCCCTCCGGAGCGTGGAACTCCAGGACGGTGCGGTCGTAGCCGTAGGGCCGCACCCGGACGTCGCCGTGTCCCTCGGGGCCCTCCAGGCCCCCCGCGAGCAGCTCGCGGGAGAAGGTCCAGCAGACCTCGACGCCTTCGAGGGTAGCGGGCGCCGGGAAGGTCATACGCACGGCGAACGGGTCGCGTCGGTCGTAGTGGAGCATGGCCGGGATGCTCGGCATCCGCGGCGCTGCGGCGACGAGACGGGCCTCCACGGGCTGCTCGATGAGGGTGGACAACGCCTTGCTCCCTTGTGACGGCTGGACGGACTGGGGCGGATGCGGCATGAGCATCTGAAGAGACGATGGAATCGGCCGATCCGTGCACATGAATTGCGAGTGACCTCTGTCACCGAGACCATGCTTCTGAGGCGGGTGTTACTGATCGTTCTCTGTCCCGCGGTGTCCGGTACACCGGAGAGGACATCGGGTACGGCCGCACGGTTCCCGCACGAGGCCATCTGGACGGCACCGGACCGGTGGACTAACTTCGCGCGCCATGACAGCCATGGGGAGCAGGGGACATACGGGCCGGACGGTGGCCGCGGGAGTGTGTGCGGCGGCGCTCGCCGCGCTGGGGGCGGCGCCCGCGCAGGCGCACGAGACGCGGCCGCCGGTGCCGCACTGGCAGCTCAAGGACACCGGCACGGACGCCCGCTTCCGCGGGCTGTCGGCGGTCAGCCGGAACACCGCCTGGCTGGCCGGATCCAAGGGCACCGTGTTGCGCACCACCGACGGCGGCGCGCACTGGCAGAACGTCTCCCCTCCGGGCGGCGCGGATCTGGAGTTCCGTGACATCGAGGCGTTCGACGCCCGGCACGCGGTGGTGCTGGCCATCGGTGAGGGCGAGGCCTCCCGGCTGCTGCGCACCGACGACGGCGGACGGACCTGGACCGAGACGTTCCGCAACACCGACGCCAAGGCCTTCTACGACTGCCTCGCCTTCTTCGACCGGCGCCGCGGTCTCGCCGTGAGCGACCCGGTCGACGGCAGGTTCCGTCTCCTGTCCACCAGCGACGGCGGCCGCTCCTGGACGGTTCTGCCCGGCGCCGGGATGCCCGCCGCCCAGGACGGCGAGGCCGGCTTCGCGGCCAGTGGCCAGTGTCTGGTCACCTCGGGGGCGCACGACGTATGGCTCGCCACCGGCGGCGGCGCCCACGCGCGCGTGCTCCACTCCGCGGACCGCGGCGTGACCTGGACCGCCGCCGACACACCGGTCCCCGCGGGCGATCCGGCACGCGGTGTCTTCGCGCTCGCCTTCCGCGACCGCACGCACGGCCTGGCGGTCGGCGGCGACTACCGCCCCGACCAGCCGTCACCCCGCGCCGCCGCGGTGAGCCGGGACGGCGGCCGCACCTGGACGCCCTCCGCCCAGCCCCCGCAGGCCTACCGCTCCGGTGTCAGCTGGCTCCCGCACAGCCGCACGACCGCACTTGCCGTCGGCCCGACCGGCACCGACCTCACCACGGACGGCGGCCGCACCTGGAAGACCGTCGACACCGGGTCGTACGACACCGTGAACTGCGCCCCCGACCGGGTCTGCTGGGCCTCCGGCGAGAAGGGGAGGGCCGCCCGGCTGGAGCCCTGACCGGTGTTCCCGGTCGATAGGGGGTACTCGGCCGGCATCCGCACCGAGAGGAAGTGACCGGTCATGCCACGTGGCTCCAGCCCCAAGCGGGAACGTCAGTACGAGCACATCAAGGAGAGCGCGCTCGACCGGGGGGAGAGCAAGGGGCGCGCCGAGGAGATCGCGGCCCGCACCGTGAACAAGGAACGCGCCCGCTCCGGCGAGTCCAAGACCGCGAGCCGCACGTCCACCCAGGACATGTCGTCCGGCAGGCGCGGCGGACAGCGCTCGGGCCACGGCTCCCAGGGGCCGACCTACGACCAGCTCTACGAGGAGGCCAAGCAGCGCAACATCCGAGGCCGTTCGGACATGAACAAGAGCGAACTGAAGCGTGCGCTGGGCAAGTGACACCGAGCCGCGGGGCCGTACGCTCGACGCACCATGACGATCGTACGCATCCCCGCGGGCTGGCCCGCGAGCGAAGAAGAAGCCCGGGCCGCACAGGACGAGTTGCGCGGCCGGGTGGTCCTCGACGAGCCGGGGCCGCCGCCCGGAACCGGCCGGGTGACCGGGGTCGATGTGGCCTACGACGACGAGCGCGGGGTGGTCGCGGCGGCGGCCGTCGTCCTGGACGCGGCCACGCTGGAGGTGCTCGCCGAGGCCACCGCGGTCGGCGAGGTCTCCTTCCCCTATGTGCCCGGCCTCCTCGCCTTCCGCGAGGTGCCCACCGTGCTGGCCGCCCTGGACGTACTCGACCGGGACCCCGGGCTGGTGGTGTGCGACGGCTACGGCCTCGCCCACCCCCGCCGCTTCGGGCTGGCCAGCCACCTCGGTGTCCTCACCGGGCTCCCCACGATCGGCGTGGCCAAGAACCCCTTCACCTTCACCTACGAGGAGCCGGACCGGCCGCGCGGGAGCACCAGCTCCCTGCGCGCCGGCCCGGACGAGGTCGGCCGGGCCGTGCGTACCCAGGCGGGCGTCAAACCGGTGTTCGTCTCGGTCGGACACCGCGTCGGCCTCGACCGCGCCTGCGCCCACACCCTCGCGCTCGCACCGAAGTACCGGCTGCCCGAGTCCACCCGGCGCGCGGACGCCCTGTGCCGCCGCGCCCTGAAGGAGACGGTGGGCCGGGCGGGCGCGCCGAGCTGAGCGCGGCACCGGGCCCCCGGCACAGCGGCGCTACTGGCGCGCCGCCACCCGGAAGGTGATGCCCGCCGCGCGGAGGCGCTCGATGAGGGCGTTGCCCAGGGCTTCGGCTGTGGTCACCTGGCCGGAGGTGTCCGGCAGCTCGTCGAGCGCGAGGGACAGGGCCGACTCGGCGAACATCTTCGCCGTCTCGTCGTAGCCCGGGTCCCCGCCAGCGACCTCCGTGAACACGCGCCGCCCGCCGCCCTCGCCCACGAACCGCACCGTGAACCAGCTCCTGGCCCGCTTCTCGGGATCCGGCCCGTCGCCGGGCCTGAGCCGGTCCGAGAGCCACCGCCTGGCGGGCGGCAGCTGCGCGGCCGTGAACAGCGCGCCCGCGGCCATGACTCCGCCCAGCGCGTAGGGCAGGGTCTCGACGGCCGCGTAGTGCCGGTAGCGGAAGTCCGGACCGTACCGCTCCAGCACCCGGGCCGAGCGGCGCACCACCTGGGCGTCGATGGTGGGCAGCGGCAGCGCCCAGGCGCCGACCTCCTTCGCGAACCGCGGCGCGCCGAGGGGAGCCTGCGCCCGCCGTCCCAGCAGGCGCGGCTCGTGCCGTACGCGGTCCCGGGCCGCCGCCAGCATGTGCGGTCCGCGCGCCATCTGGCCGAGCGCGGAGGCGAACGTGCCGCCCGAGAACATCGCCTCCGCGCGGACGAACCCGTCGACGCTCAGCGGCACTCCCTCGGGGAGTTGCTGGACGGTGAAGTACGCCCCCAGGTCGTGCGGAACGGAGTCGAAGCCGCACGCGTGCACGAGGCGTGCGCCCGTCTCCCGCGCGCGTGCGTCGTGCCGTACATAGACGAGGTCGACGAACTCGGCCTCGCCGCTGAGGTCCAGATAGTCGGTGCCCGCGTCGGCGCAGGCCGCCACCAGCTCCCCGCCGTACTCCAGATAGGGCCCGACGGTGGTGGCGAGTACGCGCGCGGAGCGGGCGAGTTCCCGCAGCGATCGAGGATCCGCGACGTCGGCCCGCAGCACACCGGGCTCGGCGGGTCCGGCCAGCTGCTCCCGCAGTCGCTCCAGCTTCTCGGTGCTGCGGCCCGCCAGGGCCCAGCGCAGCCCTTCGGGGGCGTGCGCGGCCAGGTACCGCGCGGTGAGCGCGCCCACGAAACCCGTGGCGCCGAACAGCACGACGTCGTACGCGCGCTCCGTCTTCAGCCTGCCCATGACACCTCTCCGCCCGTGCCGTTGTCGGTGGCTGAGGCTAGCGTGAGAGGCGGGTCATCGAGCGGCGAGGTCGGCGCGAGGCCTACGACCAGGCGATTCGTCCATCCGGGTGTCGGCAGGTGTGCCGCCCGGACGGTTTGTGAGCTAATTTGACTAAGCGCTTGCTCGCTCGCTCTTGCCCGTGCTGGAACACGTTCTTAACATCAGTGGTGTCACATCGGTGATGTCACGAAGCTGGGGGCCTGATGGCAATGGCAGGGTCGCCGGGGCAGGGGCCCCTGACCGGCGTGCGTGTCGTCGAACTGGCGGGCATCGGGCCCGGCCCGTTCGCCGCCATGCTCCTCGCCGACCTCGGCGCCGACGTCGTGCGGGTCGAGCGGCCGAACGGCTCGGGCCTCGCGATCGACCCCGACTTCGACATCACCAACCGCGGTAAGCGCTCGGTGATCGTCGACCTGAAGTCCGAGCAGGGGCTCGCGAGCGTCCTCGACCTGGTGGAACGCGCCGACATCCTCATCGAGGGCTACCGCCCCGGTGTGGCCGAGCGCCTGGGCGTCGGCCCCGAGACCTGCCACGCGCGCAACCCGAGCCTCGTCTACGGCCGGATGACCGGCTGGGGACAGGAGGGCCCGCTGGCCCCGCGCGCCGGGCACGACATCGCGTACATCGCGGTCACCGGCACCCTCGGCCTGATCGGCGCCCCGGACGCGCCGCCCGCCGTCCCCGCCAACCTCGTCGGCGACTATGCGGGCGGCTCGCTCTATCTGGTCGTCGGTGTCCTCGCCGCCCTCCACCACGCCCGTGCGACGGGCGCCGGACAGGTCGTGGACGCCGCGATCGTCGACGGCGCCGCGCATCTGGCCTCGATGATCCACGGCATGCTCGCGGCCGGCGGCTGGCAGGACCGCCGCGGCGCCAACCTCCTCGACGGCGGCTGCCCCTTCTACGGCACCTACGAGACGGCCGACGGACAGTACATGGCGGTGGGCGCCCTGGAGCCGCAGTTCTACGAGGAGTTCGTGGAGCTGCTGGGCCTCGGCGGCCAGGCCCCGGCCCGCAAGGACATGGCCCGCTGGGGCGAACTGCGCGAGGCCGTCGCCGCCCGTTTCAAGACGCGCACCCGCGCGGAGTGGACCGCCCACTTCGAGGGATCCGACGCCTGTGTGGCGCCCGTCCTCTCCCTCCGTGAGGCCCCGGCCCACCCCCACCTCGCGGCCCGCGGCACCTTCACCGACGTCGGCGGCATAACCCAGCCCGCACCGGCACCCCGCTTCTCGGTCACCCGGACGGCGGTACGCGGCGGACCGGCACGACCCGGCGCCGACACCGAGGACGTCGCGCGTGACTGGGACGTACCCCGGCTCGTAGGGGAGGACGACGGATGACGACGGAACACCGCGTCCCCCGTGCCGCCGGGGCCCGCACCGACGGCCGTATCCCGACCATTCACGACGGGACCACCGGGATCCTGAAGAGGATCCCCGGCAGTCCCACGCTCGGCCGACCCTCCCGAAAGGCTTACCAGTGAGCACCGAAGCGTATGTGTACGACGCGATCCGCACCCCGCGCGGGCGCGGCAAGGCGAACGGCGCCCTGCACGGCACCAAGCCCATCGACCTGGTGGTGGGACTGATCCACGAGATCCGGCGGCGTTTCCCGGACCTCGACCCGGCCGCGATCGACGACGTCGTGCTCGGTGTCGTCAGCCCGGTCGGCGACCAGGGTTCCGACATCGCCCGGATCGCCGCGATCGCCGCGGGCCTGCCCGAGACGGTGGCCGGCGTCCAGGAGAACCGCTTCTGTGCCTCCGGTCTCGAGGCCGTCAACCTGGCCGCCGCGAAGGTCCGCTCGGGCTGGGAGGACCTGGTGCTCGCGGGCGGCGTCGAGTCGATGTCGCGGGTGCCGATGGCCTCGGACGGCGGTGCCTGGTTCGCCGACCCGATGACCAACATGGCCGCCAACTTCGTGCCGCAGGGCATCAGCGCCGACCTCATCGCCACCATCGAGGGCTTCTCCCGGCGGGACGTCGACGAGTACGCCGCACTCTCCCAGGAGCGGGCCGCGGCCGCCTGGAAGGACAGCCGCTTCGAGAAGTCCCTGGTCCCCGTGACCGACCGCAGCGGTCTCGTCGTCCTCGACCACGACGAGCACATGCGGCCCGGCACCACGGCCGACTCGCTCGCGAAGCTCAAGCCGTCGTTCGCGGACATCGGCGAGCTGGGCGGCTTCGACGCGGTGGCGCTGCAGAAGTACCACTGGGTCGAGCAGATCGACCATGTCCACCACGCGGGCAACTCCTCCGGCATCGTGGACGGCGCGGCCCTCGTCGCCATCGGCTCGAAGGAGGTCGGCGAGCGGTACGGACTGCGGCCCCGGGCCCGGATCGTCTCGGCGGCGGTCTCCGGCTCCGAGCCGACGATCATGCTGACCGGCCCCGCACCCGCCACCCGCAAGGCGCTCGCCAAGGCTGGGCTGACGATCGACGACATCGACCTGGTCGAGATCAACGAGGCGTTCGCCGCGGTCGTGCTGCGCTTCGCGAAGGACATGGGTCTGTCCCTGGACAAGATCAACGTCAACGGTGGCGCGATCGCCCTGGGGCACCCGCTCGGCGCGACGGGCGCCATGATCCTCGGCACGCTGGTGGACGAGCTGGAGCGACAGGACAAGCGGTACGGCCTGGCCACGCTGTGCGTGGGCGGCGGCATGGGCATCGCCACCATCGTCGAGCGCGTCTGACCTCCCCCAACGGATCGAACGGATCATACGGAGCACCCCTGATGAGCACTGAATCCACCACCATCCGCTGGGAGCAGGACGACACCGGGATCGTCACCCTCGTCCTGGACGATCCCAACCAGTCCGCGAACACCATGAACGCGGCGTTCCGCGAGTCCCTCGCTGCCGTCGCCGACCGGCTCGAAGCCGAGAAGGACTCGATCCGGGGCGTCATCCTCACCTCCGCCAAGAAGACGTTCTTCGCGGGGGGCGACCTGCGTGACCTGATCCAGGTCACCCCCGAGACCGCCCAGGACATGTTCGACGGCGGCCTCGCCATCAAGCGCAACCTGCGTCGCATCGAGACCCTCGGCAAGCCGGTCGTCGCGGCCATCAACGGCGCAGCCCTCGGCGGCGGCTTCGAACTCGCGCTCGCCTGCCACCACCGCGTCGCCCTCGACACCTCCGGCACCAAGATCGGCTGCCCCGAGGTCACCCTCGGTCTACTCCCCGGCGGCGGCGGAGTCGTGCGCACCGTGCGCCTGCTGGGCATCGCCGATGCCCTGCTGAAGGTCCTCCTGCAGGGCACGCAGTACAACGCGCTGCGCGCCCAGGAGAACGGCCTCGTCCACGAAGTGGCCGCCACTCCCGAGGAGATGCTGGCCAAGGCCCGCGCTTTCATCGAGGCCAACCCCGAGTCCCAGCAGCCCTGGGACAAGCCGGGCTACAAGATCCCGGGCGGCACGCCGTCCAACCCGAAGTTCGCGGCCAACCTGCCCGCGTTCCCGGCCACCCTCAAGAAGCAGCTGAACGGCGCCCCCTACCCGGCCCCGCGCAACATCCTCGCGGCGGCCGTCGAGGGCTCCCAGGTCGACTTCGAGACCGCCCAGGTCATCGAGACCCGTTACTTCACCGAGCTGGCCGCCGGGCAGACCTCGAAGAACATGATCCAGGCGTTCTTCTTCGACCTCCAGGCCGTCAACTCCGGCGTCAACCGCCCGAAGGGGATCGAGCCCCGCAAGGTCACCAAGGTCGCCGTCCTCGGCGCCGGCATGATGGGCGCGGGCATCGCCTACTCGTGCGCCCGCGCGGGCATCGAGGTCGTTCTCAAGGACGTCTCCGCGGAAGCCGCCGCCAAGGGCAAGGGCTACTCCGAGAAGCTGTGCGCCAAGGCCGTGGCGAAGGGCCGCACGACCCAGGAGAAGGCGGACGCCCTCCTCGCCCGCATCACCCCCACCGCAGAGGCCGCCGACCTCGCGGGCTGCGACGCCGTCATCGAGGCCGTGTTCGAGGACCCGGCGCTCAAGCACAAGGTGTTCCAGGAGATCGAGAACGTCGTCGCCCCGGACGCGCTGCTGTGCTCGAACACCTCGACGTTGCCGATCACCGTGCTCGCCGAGGGCGTGCAGCGGCAGTCGGACTTCATCGGGCTGCACTTCTTCTCGCCCGTCGACAAGATGCCGCTCGTCGAGATCATCAAGGGCGAGCGGACCGGTGACGAGGCGCTGGCGCGCGCCTTCGACCTGGTCCGGCAGATCAACAAGACCCCGATCGTGGTCAACGACTCGCGCGGCTTCTTCACCTCCCGGGTCATCGGCCACTTCATCAACGAGGGTGTCGCGATGGTCGGCGAGGGCATCGAGCCCGCCTCCATCGAGCAGGCCGCCGCCCAGGCGGGCTACCCCGCCAAGGTGCTGTCCCTGATGGACGAGCTGACGCTCACCCTGCCGCGCAAGATCCGCAACGAGTCGAAGCGGGCCGTCGAGGAGGCGGGCGGCACCTACACGCCGCACCCGGCCGAGGTCGTCATCGACAAGATGGTGGACGAGTTCGGGCGCCCCGGCCGCAGCGGCGGGGCGGGCTTCTACGAGTACGGGGAGGACGGCAAGCGCGGCAAGCTCTGGCCGGGACTGCGTGAGCACTTCACCAAGGCGGGCCACGAGATCCCGTTCGAGGACATGAAGGAGCGCATGCTGTTCTCCGAGGCGCTGGACACCGTCCGGCTCCTGGAGGAGGGCGTGCTGACCTCGGTCGCCGACGCCAACATCGGCTCGATCTTCGGTATCGGCTTCCCCGGCTGGACCGGCGGCATCCTGCAGTACATCAACGGCTACGAGGGCGGCCTGCCCGGCTTCGTCGCACGCTCCCGCGAGCTGGCCGAGCGCTACGGCGAGCGGTTCACGCCGCCCGCTCTGCTGGTGGAGAAGGCGGAGAAGGGCGAGCGCTTCACCGACGCGCGCTGAGCCCGCGGTGACCTCGGGGGGCCCGGTTCCACACCGGGCCCCCTCCCCGTCGTTCAGGACTCCCCGGTGGGCTGCTCCCCGTCCGTGAGCCACTCGCGCAGCTCCTCCCGCAGGGAGCGCTGGAACGTGGTGAGCAGGGCCTGCACCACCAGCGGCTGCATATGGGCCGAGAGCGACTTCACCTCCGTGGAGTCGCGTTCGGATACTGCCTCACGCAACAGCCGCGACAGCTGGCGCGCCGCCGCCCGCGAGTGCTCGATCAGCACCCCCCGGGCGGCGAGGACCGTGTCCAGACCGAGAGGCACATCGAGCAGCTCGACACCGAGCCGCAACAGCCCCGGATCCACGCGGTACGCGTCGTCGCCCTCGTCTCCGCCTTCGTGCGGCACGGCCACGCTCATCGCCGCCAGCCGCTCCAGATCCTGCTCGCCGAGCGGTCGCCCGGCCCGCCGCTGAAGCTCCTCGCGTGTCATCGTCTCGACGGTGTCCGGTGCCCAGGACGCCACGACCGCGCGATGGATGGCGAGATCCCGCGCGCTCACGTCGGCCGGCAGCTGCCGCAGATGGCGCTCGATCGCGGCCAGTGTCATGCCCTGGCGCTGCAGCTCCTCGATGAGAGCGAGCCGGGCCAGGTGCGCCTGGCCATAGCGGCCCACCCGCCGGGGGCCGATGACGGGCGGCGGAAGCAGACCCTTCGCGCTGTAGAAGCGGACGGTGCGGACCGTGACGCCCGCGCGCGCTGCCAGCTCGTCGACGGTGAGTGTCGGCTCCTCGGTCTCGGTCGTCATGTGCAGCAGTATCGCTGTCCCACCGCCACTGTGACACCGGAGTGGACTCAGCACGGCTTTGTGGCGAGCAGGCAACGGGAATGTGGCGATCATGTGAGAAGTGCCGCTATGTGACGTGCGCCATCGCATACCGGGTGATCTACGAGGGAAAGTGGCGCCTTGGTCTGTGCCGCGCCAGCGGTTCGCAGGGCCGAGCCCCATCCGGACACCCGCGCATCACCCCCGTGCGGGCGCACCAGAGAGTAGATCCACTTGAGCAAGGACGCCGTGAACACGGCCGCGGTTGCATCCCACCAAGATGCGACCCGGACGCCCGCGGACGCGGGCGATGCCGGCTACAGCAAGGACCTCAAAGCCCGCCACGTCAACATGATCGCGATCGGCGGAGCGATCGGCACGGGTCTCTTCCTGGGCGCCGGCGGCCGGCTGCACAGCGCGGGACCCGCCCTCGCGGTGGCGTACCTGGTGTGCGGCGTCTTCGCCTTCTTCGTCGTCCGTGCCCTCGGTGAGCTGGTGCTCTACCGGCCCTCCTCGGGGTCCTTCGTGTCGTACGCGCGCGAGTTCCTCGGCGAGAAGGGCGCCTACGTCGCCGGCTGGATGTACTTCCTCAACTGGTCGACGACCGGTATCGCCGACATCACCGCGATCGCGCTGTACACCCACTACTGGAGCTTCTTCACCTCCATCCCGCAGTGGGTGCTCGCCCTGATCGCCCTCGCGGTCGTCCTGGCCGTGAACCTGATCTCGGTGAAGATCTTCGGCGAGATGGAGTTCTGGTTCGCGATCATCAAGGTCGCCACGCTGGTGAGCTTCATGCTCGTCGGTATCTTCCTGCTGGCCACGCAGCACAAGGTCGGCGGCCATACGCCGGGCCTGAGCGTGATCAGCGACCACGGCGGTGTCTTCCCGCACGGCATCATGCCCGTCGTCCTCGTGATGCAGGGCGTGATCTTCGCCTACGCGGCGCTCGAACTGGTCGGTGTCGCCGCGGGTGAGACCGCGGAGCCGGAGAAGGTCGTCCCGCGCGCGGTGAACTCGATCATGTGGCGAGTGGGTCTCTTCTACGTCGGCTCGGTGGTCCTGCTCGCGCTGCTGCTGCCGGGTTCCGTGTACTCCGGCGACGAGAGCCCCTTCGTCACCGTGCTGTCGAAGATCGGCGTCCAGGGCGCCGGCGACGTGATGAACCTGGTCGTGCTGACCGCCGCGATGTCCTCGCTGAACTCCGGCCTCTACTCCACCGGCCGCATCCTGCGCTCGATGGCCGTGGCGGGTTCGGCGCCCAAGTTCACGGCGCGGATGAACCGCAGCCAGGTCCCGTACGGCGGCATCCTCCTGACCTGCGCGGTCTGTGTGCTCGGTGTCGGCCTGAACTACCTCATGCCCAGCCAGGCCTTCGAGATCGTGCTGAACGTGGCGTCCCTCGGCATCATCAGCACCTGGGTAATCATCATGATCTGTCACCTGATCTTCGTCCGCCGCGCCAAGGCGGGGCTGGTCACCCGGCCGTCCTTCCGGCTGCCCGGCAGCCCCGTGACGGAGATCGTGACCGTGGCCTTCCTGGTGGCCGTGCTCGGCCTGATGTGGAACGACCCCGAGGTCGGCCGCAAGACGCTGCTCCTGATCCCGGTGGTGGCCGCGCTGCTCGTCGGCGGCTGGTTCGCGCTGCGCCGCAGGATCGCGACGGTCACGGACCAGGAACTGGCCGACCTGACGAAGTAGCGGCACCCCCACTGTCAGTGGGGGCTCGTACGGTGGCGTCATGTCGGAGATCACGTATGTCCGGGGTGACGCCACCGTGCCGTCGGGCGGGGGCGTCAGACTGATCGCCCACGTCTGCAACGACATCGGGGGCTGGGGGAGGGGCTTCGTCCTCGGCCTGTCGCGCCGCTGGCCCGAACCGGAGGAGGCGTACCGCGCCTGGCACCGGGACCGCGGGACGAACGACTTCGCCCTGGGCGCGGTCCAGCTCGTCCGGGTCGAGCCGGATGTGTGGGTGGCCAACATGATCGGGCAGCGTGGGATACGCAGGGGCGGCCGAGGCATGCCCGTGCGCTACGAAGCGATCGACACGGCGCTCGGAGCGCTGGCCGCCAAGGCGGTGGAACTCGGTGCGTCCGTCCATATGCCGCGCATCGGGTGCGGGCTGGCGGGCGGCACCTGGGCGCAGGTGGAGCCGCTCGTCGGCGGGCGGCTCGTGAAGCGGGGGATACGGGTGACGGTGTACGACCGCGACGCCTGACGGCGCCCCGTGGCCGGCCCGGGTCCGGCTCCGCCGTAGCGGTGCGGAGCCGGAGCGGGTGGTCCGGACCGCCGGTCGTGCGGTCCGGACTCCGGTGATCAGCCCGAGTGGACGAAGTTCGTCGCCTCGATCTGCTTCCACGACCTCGGCCGGCCGGGCGCGGTGGCGGCCCGGGCGACCGCCGCGGTGCGCGCCGCGCTCGCGGCCGGCTTGGACGGCTGGAACAGCCAGGTGTCGAACAGCGCGGCCAGCGGCTTGCCGGACACCTTCTCCGCGTAGGCCTGGAAGTCGGCGACCGACGCGTTGCCGTACGCGTGGTCCCTCGGCCAGCCCTTCAGGATGGCGAAGAACGCGTCGTCCCCGACCGCGTTGCGCAGCGCCTGGACGGCGAGCGCCCCCCGGTCGTAGACCGCCGTGTCGAACTGGTTGTCGGGGCCCGGGTCACCCGGCTTGACCGTCCAGAACGCGTCGTCGGCCGGGTGCGAGGCGTACACGTAGTCCGCCAGCTCCTGTGTCGTGCCCTCGCCCTCGTGCTCGGACCACAGCCACTGGGCGTACCGCGCGAAGCCCTCGTTGATCCAGATGTCCTTCCAGCCCTTCAGCGACACGTCGTCGCCGTACCACTGGTGCGCCAGCTCGTGCACGACGACCGACGTGTTCGAGCCGCTCGCGAACTGCTTGGGGCTGTAGTAGACACGGGTCTGCGTCTCCAGCGCGTACCCCGTGGTGGTGTTCGGCACATACCCGCCGACGGAGTCGAACGGGTACGGCCCGAGGTAGCCGGTCAGCCAGTCGACGATCTCCCCGGTCCGCTCCACGCTCGCCCGGGCCGCCCCGTCGTTGTCGCCGAGGTCCTTGCTGTAGGCGTTGACGACCGGGATGCCGGCTGACGTCGTCCCGGTGGTGATGTCGAACTTCCCGATCGCGAGCGTGGCCAGATAGGTCGCCTGCGGCTTGGCGGAACGCCAGGAGTAGCGGGTCCAGCCGAGCTTCGAACTGGTCGACTGCAGCGTGCCGTTGGAGATCGCCTGCGTGCCGTCCGGCACGGCGACCGACACGTCGTACGTCGCCTTGTCGAGCGGGTGGTCGTTGCTCGGGAACCACCACCACGCCGACTCGGGCTCGTCCGCCGCGACCGCGCCGTCCGGGGTGCGGTGCCAGGTGGTGAAGCCGTACGCGCTCTTCGTGGACGGCACCCCGCTGTAGCGCACCACGACGGTGACGGGTGTGCCCTTCGGCAGCGGGGTGGCCGGGGTGATCACCAGCTCGTGCTGGCCGGAGGTGGTGAACGCCGCTTTCGCGCCGTTCACCCGCACCTCGCTGACGTCGAGCAGGAAGTCCAGGTCGAACCGGGACAGGTCCTGCGTCGTCCGCGCGAGGATCGTCGCCGTGCCCTCCAGTTCGTCCGACTGCGGCTGGTACTTCAGTCGCAGGTCGTAGTGGGAGACGTCGTATCCGCCGTTGCCGTAGTACGGGTAGTAGGGGTCGCCGATCCCCGGAGCGCCGGGCTGGAAGCCGGCCGCCGATGCCGGGATCGCCAGCAACAGGGAGGCCGCCGCGAGTGCGCCCGGTGCGATGAGTCTGCGGTGCACGAGAGCTCCAAGTCGTAGGGGCACGAGATCTGTTCGGAGCCTATTCAGTCCCTGTGCGCCCGAACGTGTCCATGGCACCTCCCGTCACACGATCGCCATCCGGCCGTCATGGGCGACGCCGACCCACCGAGCTTTCCCGGCCAACCCGCCCCGCCCGCCCCTCGCTGTCGTCAGTTGCCCTCTTCTGTACGGGAGTTGACCGCTGTACCGTCCGCGCATGCCGAAACGCACGCGCTTCACGATCTGGAGACCGCTCGCGACAGCGGCCGTCGCCGCCCTGCTGGCCGCCTTCCTCACCCCGGTGGCTGCCCACGGCGCGCCACAGGAGAGCCGACCCGTCTACTCCTACGAGAACGCCATCCGCGAATCCGTCTGGGTGGACACCGGCCTCGACGGCGACGGCGACGGGAAGAACGACCGCGTCGCCGTCGACATAGTGCGCCCGCGCGAACCGGCCGCGCAGGGCCGCCGCATACCCGTGGTCATGGATGCCAGCCCGTACTACTCATGCTGCGGGCGGGGCAACGAGAACCAGCTGAAGACCTACGACGCGAGCGGCCACGTGGTCCAGATGCCGCTCTTCTACGACAACTTCTTCGTTCCCCGCGGCTATGCCTTCGTCGGCGTCGACCTGGCCGGAACCAATCGCTCCGACGGATGTGTGGACGTCGGCGGCCGCTCCGACATCCAGTCGGCCAAGGCCGTCATCGACTGGCTGAACGGCCGGGCCAAGGGCTACACCACCCGCACCGGGGACGTCCGCACCAAGGCCACGTGGACCAACGGGCGCACCGGCATGATCGGCAAGAGCTGGGACGCCACCATCGCCAACGGCGTCGCCGCCACCGGCGTCAAGGGCCTGAAGACCATCGTGCCGATCAGCGGCATCTCCTCCTGGTACGACTACTACTTCGCCAAGGGCGCACCCCTGTACGACTCGGGCCCCGACTGGCTCTCCGACTACGTCGACAGCCCCGACGCCCGCGCCAAGTGCGCCGCCGTGCAGCGCAAGCTCGTCGACGGGGCGCCGCGCACGGGTGACTGGACGCCGCTGTGGACCGAGCGCGACTACGTGAAGGACGCGAGCAAGGTCCGCGCCAGCGTGTTCCTCGTCCACGGCATGCAGGACCTCAACGTCCGCACCAAGCACTTCGGCCAGTGGTGGGACGCCCTCGCGAAGAACGGCGTGCACCGCAAGATCTGGCTGTCGCAGACCGGCCATGTCGACCCCTTCGACTACCGGCGCGCCTCGTGGGTGGACACGCTGCACCGCTGGTTCGACCACGAGCTCCTCGGCTACGACAACGGCATCGACCGCGAGCCCATGGCCGACATCGAGCGCCACCCCGACCAGTGGGTCACCTCCACCCTCTGGCCGCCGCAGGGCACGGCGACGACCACGCTGCGCCCGGCCCGGGGCACCCAGGCGGGCGTCGGCACCCTCGGCCTGCGGGCCGGCACGGGCACCGAGACCTTCACCGACGACCCGCGGCTGAGCGAGACCGACTGGGCCGCGCACCTCGACGAGTCCACCGGGAGCAAGGCCGGATTCATCACCCCGCCCCTGTCACGGGACCTGCGGGTGTCCGGTTCCTCCACGGTCACCGTCACCGTCACCCCGACCACCTCGTCGGCCCACCTCTCCGCCGTCCTGGTCGACCTCGGGCCCGACACCATCCGTGACTACGCCGACGCCGGCGAGGGCGTCACCACCCTCACCGACCGCACCTGCTGGGGCGCGAGCACGGCCGGCGACAGCTCCTGCTTCAAGGTCACCCAGGCCAAGAAGACCGACGTCACCGCCACGGTGTTCAGCCGGGGCTGGGCCGATCTCGGCCACTACGCCTCGGACCGGAAGGGCGTCGCGCTCACCCCGGGCAAGGCGTACCCGATCACGCTCGACCTGGCCGCGACCGACCATGTCGTCCCCAAGGGCCACCGGCTCGCGCTGATCGTCGCCGGGACCGACAAGGACCTCATCGACCCTCCGTCGAGCACGCCCACGCTGACCGTCGACCTCTCCCGCACGGCCGCCCATGTGCCGCTCGTGGGCGGGGCGGCCGCGTTCGCGCGGGCCCTGGCCGGCTCCCGGGCCGCCGCGGCCTCGGCCACCACGGCGCACGGAGTACGCACCCCGCACGCCGTCCGTCGTGTACCGGGGGACGGCCGATGACGACACGGCCCCTGGCGCCGACCGCGCAGACGGCGGCCGTGATGGCGGCAAGGCAGCCGCGATTGCGGTGAAAGGGTCATCATCGCGGTGACCTGATCCTCAATGCGGTAGAAGGGTCCGTCATGCCAACGGGGGCTGAGCATGCGATGCGCAAGCCGTCGATGGGGTCAGTCGGCCGACTCCGCCGGGAGTCGGCCGACCCCGCCCGGCCCGGCCGACAGTCGGTTCACCCAGGCACCCGGGGCCGATCCTGTTGGGCCGGCGGTTGCGCGGTCGTTAGGATCGGCGGTCTGATGACTGCCACTCTCGTCGCCAAGGACCTCGCCGCCGGCCACGGCGACCGCTCGCTCTTCTCCGGGCTCGACCTCGTCGTCTCACCCGGCGATGTGATCGGCCTCGTCGGCGCCAACGGTGCCGGCAAGTCCACCCTGCTGCGGATGCTCGCCGGACTGCTCAGCCCCGAGCGGGGCGAGCTGCGCCTGTCGCCGCCGACCGCGACCGTCGGCCATCTGCCGCAGGAGCCGGAGCGCAGACCGGGGGAGACCGTGCGGGAGTTCCTGGCGCGCCGCACGGGCGTGGCCGAGGCCCAGCGGCGGATGGACGAGGCCACCCAGGGGCTCGTCGACGGCACACCCGGCGCCGACGACGCGTACGCCGTGAGCCTGGAGCGCTGGCTCGACCTCGGCGGCGCGGACCTCGACGAGCGCGCCGAGGAGGTCACCGACTCCCTCGGCCTCGGCGTCGGCCTGGACCAGCCCATGACCTCCCTGTCCGGCGGCCAGGCGGCCCGCGCCGGCCTCGCCTCGCTGCTGCTCTCGCGGTACGACGTGTTCCTGCTCGACGAGCCGACGAACGACCTGGACCTGGACGGCCTGGAGCGCCTGGAGCGCTTCGTCGGCGGGCTGCGGGCCGGCACCGTGGTCGTGAGCCACGACCGCGAGTTCCTCACCCGCACGGTCACCAAGGTCCTCGAACTCGACCTGGCGCAGCAGCAGATCAACCTCTACGGCGGCGGCTACGAGGCCTATCTGGAGGAGCGCGAGCGGGACCGTCGGCACGCCCGCGAGGAGTACGAGGAGTACGCCGACAAGAAGGCGGGTCTGCAGGAGCGGGCTCAGACGCAGCGCTCCTGGATGGACAAGGGCGTGAAGAACGCGCGCCGCAAGGCGGGCAACGACAACGACAAGATCGGCCGCAAGTTCCGCAGCGAGGCCAGTGAGAAGCAGGCCGCGAAGGCCCGGCAGACCCAGCGCATGATCGAGCGCCTGGAGGTCGTCGAGGAGCCCCGCAAGGAGTGGGAACTGCGCATGGAGATCGCGTCGGCCCCGCGTTCGGGCGCGGTCGTCGCGACGCTCCGGGACGCCGAGGTGCGGCGCGGGGACTTCACCTTCGGGCCGGTGTCGCTCCAGATCGACTGGGCGGACCGGGTGGCGGTGACGGGCGCGAACGGCGCGGGCAAGTCGACGCTGCTCGGCGCGCTGCTGGGCCGTACCCCGCTGGACGCGGGCCGGGCGACCCTCGGCTCGGGTGTCCTGGTCGGCGAGGTCGACCAGGCGCGCGCCTTCTTCCACGGTCCGGAGACCCTGCTCGACGCGTTCTGCGCGGCGGTCCCGGACACGGAACCGGGCGAGGTCCGCACCCTGCTGGCCAAGTTCGGGCTGAAGGCGGACCATGTCCTGCGCCCGGCGGTGACCCTCTCCCCGGGTGAGCGCACCCGGGCCGCCCTCGCCCTGCTCCAGGGCCGGGGTGTCAACCTCCTGGTGCTGGACGAGCCCACCAACCATCTCGACCTGCCGGCCATCGAACAGCTGGAAGCGGCCCTGGATTCTTACGAGGGCACGCTGCTCCTGGTCACCCATGACCGCCGGATGCTGGACGCGGTCCGGGTCACCCGCCGACTGGAAGTGGCGGACGGCAAGGTGACGGAGCGTTAGGTCCCTTTCGAACGGACCTCCCGGGCGCCCGACGCCCGGACGAACGGGTCCTGGCCTCCGTGGCATCACGGAGGCCAGGACCCGTTCGGTTCAGCGGCGGCCGTTCTTCGAGTCGAGCAGACCGGCGCGGCGCAGTGCGTCGGCCATCGCGCTGTTGGCCGGCGGGGGCGCCTGACGGGAGCCGCCGCCCTGCCGCGAGCCGCCGCCCTGCCGGCCCTGCTGCTGCCGCTGCTGCGGGGGACGCCCGCCGCGCTGCTGACGGCCGCCACCGCCCTGCTCACCCTGAGGGGCGGCCTCGTCGTCCAGGCGCAGGGTCAGCGAGATCCGCTTGCGCGGGATGTCGACGTCCAGCACCTTCACCTTGACGATGTCGCCCGGCTTCACCACGTCCCGCGGGTCCTTGACGAATGTCTTGGACATCGCGGAGACATGCACCAGCCCGTCCTGGTGGACGCCGACGTCCACGAAGGCACCGAAGGCGGCGACATTCGTGACCACGCCCTCCAGAACCATTCCGGAGGAAAGGTCGGAGATCTTCTCCACGCCGTCCTTGAAGGTGGCCGTCTTGAACGCGGGCCGCGGGTCGCGTCCCGGCTTCTCCAGCTCCTTCAGGATGTCGGTCACGGTCGGCAGACCGAACGTCTCGTCCACGAACTCGGACGCCTTCAGCGAGCGCAGCACCGCCGTGTTGCCGACCAGCGAGGCCACCTCCTGTCCCGAGGTCTTCACCATGCGGCGGACCACCGGGTACGCCTCCGGGTGCACGCTGGAGGCGTCCAGCGGGTCGTCACCGCCCCGGATCCGCAGGAAGCCCGCGCACTGCTCATACGCCTTGGGGCCGAGCCGTGCCACGTTCTTCAGCTGCGCGCGCGAGGTGAACGGGCCGTTGGAGTCCCGGTGGGCCACGATGTTCTCGGCAAGCCCGGAGGAGACGCCGGAGACCCGGGCGAGCAGCGGGGCCGACGCCGTGTTGACGTCCACGCCCACGCCGTTCACACAGTCCTCGACCACCGCGTCCAGCGAGCGCGACAGCTTCACCTCGGACAGGTCGTGCTGGTACTGGCCGACGCCGATGGACTTCGGGTCGATCTTCACCAGCTCGGCGAGCGGGTCCTGCAGCCGGCGGGCGATGGAGACCGCGCCGCGCAGCGACACGTCCATGTCCGGCAGCTCCTGCGAGGCGAACGCCGAGGCGGAGTACACCGAGGCGCCGGCCTCGGAGACCATCACCTTGGTGAGCTTCAGCTCCGGGTGCTTGGTGATCAGCTCACCGGCCAGCTTGTCCGTCTCGCGCGACGCCGTGCCGTTGCCGATCGCCACCAGCTCGACCGCGTGCTCCTTGGCGAGGCGCGCCAGCTTGGCGATCGCCTCGTCCCACTTGTTGGCCGGCACATGCGGGTAGATGACGTCCGTCGCCACGACCTTGCCGGTCGCGTCCACCACGGCCACCTTCACGCCCGTACGGAAACCGGGGTCCAGGCCGAGCGTCGCGCGCGTACCCGCCGGGGCGGCGAGCAGCAGATCGCGCAGGTTCGCCGCGAAGACCGCCACCGCGTCGTCCTCGGCCGCCGTGCGCAGCCGCAGCCGCAGATCGATCCCGAGGTGCACCAGGAGGCGGGTGCGCCAGGCCCAACGGACCGTGTCCACCAGCCACTTGTCGGCCGGGCGGCCCTGGTCGGCGATCCCGAAACGGCTCGCCACCATGCCCTCGTACGACGACGGGCCGTCCCTGGGCTCCTCCGGCTCCAGGACCAGGTCGAGGACCTCCTCCTTCTCGCCGCGCAGCATGGCGAGGACGCGGTGGGAGGGCAGCTCGGTGAAGGGCTCGGCGAAGTCGAAGTAGTCGGCGAACTTGGCACCCGCCTCCTCCTTGCCGTCGCGCACCTTGGCGGCGAGGCGCCCGCGCACCCACATGCGCTCGCGCAGCTCGCCGATCAGGTCCGCGTCCTCCGAGAACCGCTCGGTGAGGATCGCCCGTGCGCCGTCGAGCGCGGCCTGCGGGTCGGCCACTCCCTTGTCGGCGTCGACGAAGGCGGCGGCCGCCGCGAGCGGCTCCACCGACGGGTCGCCGAGCAGGCCCTCGGCCAGCGGCTCCAGACCGGCCTCGCGCGCGATCTGCGCCTTGGTGCGCCGCTTCGGCTTGTACGGCAGATAGATGTCCTCCAGGCGCGCCTTGGTCTCCGCGCCCCGGATCTGGGCCTCCAGCTCGTCGGTGAGCTTGCCCTGCTCGCGCACCGACTCCAGGATCGCGGCGCGCCGCTCCTCCAGCTCCCGCAGATAGCGCAGCCGCTCCTCGATCGTGCGCAGCTGCGCGTCGTCGAGCATCTCGGTCGCTTCCTTGCGGTAGCGGGCGATGAAGGGCACTGTCGAGCCGCCGTCGAGCAGCTCGACCGCGGCCTTCACCTGCCGCTCCCGTACGCCGAGCTCGTCGGCGATCCTGCCTTCGATGGACCCTACTCCGAGGGACCCGGGTGTCGTCACGATCCCGTACCGCCTTCTTGACTGAGGTTGCGCGGCAATTGTGGCAGGTCGCACCGACAACAAGGGGTCAGGGCAGGGATCCGGTGGACCGAGGGCGCTCTCCGGGCCTCGCCGCCCCGCGGGACGGGCCCCTCGGCCCGGGTGTGCGCTCCGCCGTGCCGAGGCCGCCACCCCGCCGAAGGGCCTGGCCAGAGCCCGGAACGGCGTAGCCGACGCCGTGGCGACGGCCCCGCCGCTCCGGCGCGGCACCGCGACACGCGGACGCAACCGGACTGTCTCCTTCGGCGGCCCGTCGGCGTGTCCGCCGGGGCGAGGCCCCGACGGCTCACCCCTTGCCGATCAGGCCCTCTGGGAAGGCGCCGGCGTCGCGGGCCCTGGTGATCAGGGCGCCCGCCAGCTCCGTCAGGCGTGCGACGCCGTCGGCGCCGAGGTGTTCGTAGGGGGCCCGGTCGAGGCGGTCGGTCTCCGCCTCGATGTCCCCGCGCAGCGCGGTGCCCGCCTCGGTCAACTCGCCGTCCGCGTCGAGCAGTCCCCGCTCGCGCAGCCGCCCGCACGCCGCGTCCCAGTCCGCCCGGCTCCAGCCGCGGGTGGCCAGAACCCACTTCGGGGATATGCCCTTGCCCGTCGCGGAGTGCGTCACGAGCGCCTCCATCGGGTCGAGCTCCGCGCGCAGCAGCACCGCGAGATGGCCGTCGCCCCGGTGTTCGCGCAGCAGCGTGGCCGCGTGCCAGAACGCCAGATGCGGTTCCTCCGGCACCGGCAGATCGGCGTGCGCCGCGTACAGGGGGCGCGCGTGCCGCACGCACGCCTCGGTGGCCCGCAGGGCCAGCTCCGCCGCCTCGGCCGTCTCCTTCGAGGCGAGCACCTCCTCGCCGAGCAGCCGCCGCACGGTCGCGTCGACGGCACGCATGCGTGCCGCGAGAACCGCCGCCGGGGACGCCGTCTCCCACACGGCGGGCACGTGCTGTGCCACCAACTCGGGGCTGAAGTTGTAGAACGTCGCCGTCACCGCGCCCGCGCCCACCGCGCCCATCGCGGCGGACCGCACCGCGAAGTAGGCGGCCCGCTGGTGGTCGACGCCCAGGGCGGCCATCTCGCGTTGCAGATCCGGTGAGAAGTAGTGCATCGAGTGAAAGGGATTGATCAGGTTGTGGCAGCGCCGTGCAGCGCGCTCCGCGAGAGGAGTCGTCATGCGCTGTAGGTTACCGACTGGTTGGTAGGTGGGAACCCTGCGCGACACGATGGCAGGAAAGGTGGGTTGTTCGTCATTGCGGTCACCCCGGGGCCCGCCAAGAATCGATGTCATGCGCACCCTCCTGGTCGTTCTCTTCGAGGCGGTGCAGAGCCTCGACGTCACCGGGCCCGTGGAGGTCTTCGCGGGCGCGGAGGCCTGCCGGCCCGGGACCTACCGTGTCGTCACCGCCTCCCTGGACGGCGCCCCCGTGCGGACCTCCAGCGGGCTGACCCTCGTCCCCGACCACGCCCTCGCGGACGCACCCGCTCCGCACACCCTGATCGTCCCGGGCGGCCAGGGGACCCGGAGCCCCGACCCGCGTCTGGTGGACTGGCTGCGGCGGCACGGCCCCCGCGCCGACCGTCTGGTCTCCATATGCACCGGCGCGATCCTGCTCGCCCGCGCGGGCCTGCTGGACGGCCGCCGGGTGACCACCCACTGGGCGTACTGCGACACCCTGGCCCGCGACCACCCCGAGATCGCGGTCGACCCCGACCCCATCTATGTGCGCGACGGCCGGGTCGCCACCTCGGCCGGCGTCACCGCCGGGATCGACCTCGCCCTGGCCCTGATCGAGGAGGACCTGGGCCGCGACACCGCCCTGACCGTCGCCCGTCATCTGGTCGTCTTTCTGCGCCGTCCGGGCAACCAGGCGCAGTTCAGCGCCCAGCTCGCCGCCCAGACGGCACAGCGCGCGCCCCTGCGCGAGGTCCAGCAGTGGATCACCGAGCACCCGGCGGACGACCTCTCCGTGGAGTCGCTCGCCACCCGCTGCCGGCTGTCGCCCCGTCACTTCGCCCGGGCCTTCCGGGCCGAGACGGGACTGTCCCCGGGCCGCTATGTCGACCGTGTCCGCCTGGAGCACGCCCGCCGCCTCCTGGAGGACACCGGCGACGGTGTCCAGGAGATCTCCCGCGCCAGCGGCTACGGCACCCCCGAGGCGATGCGCCGTGCCTTTCTGAAGGCACTCGGCGCGGCCCCGGCCGAGTACCGCCGCCGCTTCCGCCCCGCCCTCACCACCGACTGACCACCGAAGGGAAACCCATGCAGATCGCGATCGTCCTCTACGAGCGTTTCACCGCCCTCGACGCCGTGGGCCCCTACGAGACCCTCGGACGGCTCCCCGGCGCGGAGACCGTGTTCGTCGCCGAGCGGACCGGACCCGTGCGCAGCGACACCGGAGCCCTCGGGCTCCTGGCCGACCGGACCCTGGCCGAGGTGCCGGCGCCCGACATCGTGGTCGTTCCCGGCGGCCCCGGCCAGACCCCGCAGATGGACAACGAGGTGCTCCTCGACTGGCTGCGCACCGCCGACGCCACCAGCACCTGGACGACCTCCGTGTGCACCGGCTCCCTGCTGCTGGGCGCAGCCGGGCTGCTCACCGGGCGCCGGGCCACCTCGCACTGGCTGGCCCTGGACTTCCTGGCGCGGTTCGGCGCCGAGGCCACGGGCGAACGCGTCGTGTTCGACGGCAAGTACGTCACCGCCGCCGGTGTCTCCTCCGGCATCGACATGGGACTCGCCCTGCTCGGCCGGATCGCGGGCGACGAGCACGCCCAGGCCGTACAGCTGCTGACCGAGTACGACCCGCAGCCGCCCTACGACGCCGGGTCCCCGCAGAAGGCGCCCGCGCACCTCGTCGAGGACTTCCGTACCAAGAGCCGTTTCATCCTGACGTAGTCCAGGTGAACCGGGGCGGTCTGCGCTCCAGGAAGGCGGCGACGCCCTCCGCGGTGTCGCCGCCGGTGCGCGCCTGCTCCGCCCAGTAGGCCTCCCGGTCCGTGCGCCCGTTCGCGAACTCCTTGGCCGCGGCCTGTGTCAGCTGGGAGCGCGAGACCAGGACGCGGGTGAACTCCGCCACCCGCTTGTCGAGTTCGCCCCCGGGCAGCACCTCGTCGACCATCCCGGTGCGCAGCGCCCGCTCCGCGTCGATCAACTCACCCGAGAACAGGAGGTACTTGGCGGCGCCCGGACCCACCAGTGCGACCAGCCGGCGGGTGGCGGAGGCCGGATAGACGACCCCGAGCCTGGCCGGTGTCACCCCGAAGAGCGCGCCCTCCTCCGCGAACCGCAGATCGCAGGCCGCCGCGAGCTGTGACCCGCCGCCCACGCAGTGGCCGCGGATCGCCGCCAGTGTCGGCTTCGGGAAGGCGGCCAGCGCCTCCTCGGCCAGCACGGCCAGGCTCTGCGCCGGCTCCGACGACTCCCGCAGCGTCGAGATGTCGGCCCCGGCGCAGAAGGTCTCGCCCTCGCCGGTGAGCACCAGCGCCTGTACGGCCGGGTCGGCCGCGAGCCCGTCGAGAAGCGGTGGCAGCGCCTCCCACATCCCGGCCGTCATCGCGTTCCGTTTGGCCGGGTGGTGGATGACGACGGTCGCGACTCCGTCGGTGACGCGGTGCAGCAACTGCGGCTCCATGGGCCGGATGCTATCCGCACCTCACCGAGGCCCGGTCACGAAGGGTGCCCGGCCGACCGGCACCGCCGCCCGGGCCGGCCGCGGTCTCGCCCCCGAACCCGTACAACCCGAAGAGTTCCGAAGGCGGTGCGGGGAAGGACAGGAGCGGTCACGCAGACGACGGTGTCATGCACCAACGGTCAAAATGTCGTCGATACCCGCCGACTTGTGTTCAGTCATTCGGGACGGACCAGTGCATTCCCAACACTCGACGCGTGGTGACAATCGAGCGCGAGGGTGGAGACCGGGCTATGGAGAACAGAGGGCGGGGGGCCGACCCGCGCCCTGACCGCGGCGGGAACGAGCCGGACGGTCCACGGCCGCCGGCGCCGCTGCCGTATGAGGGGGTCTGGCGGTTCACGGCCGCCGCCGTGGAGGCCTCGGTGCCGCAGGCCAGGCACGCCGTCCGGGATCTGCTCGCCCGCCAAGGCGTGCCCGTCTCGGACGACACCGTGCACGCCCTGCTGCTGATCGTCTCGGAACTCGTCACCAACGCGGTGCGGCACGCGGCGCTGCTGTCGCCGATGCTCGCTGTCGAGGTCGCCGTGGGCCCGGAGTGGGTGCGGGTCTCGGTGGAGGACGAGCACCCCTACCGCCCGAGCGCGCTGGAGGCCGACCACGGACAGACCGGCGGCCGGGGGCTGCTGCTGGTTCGCGAGGTCACCAGGGAGGCCGGCGGGGTGTGCGACGTCGAGCACACGGCGAGCGGCGGCAAGGTGATCTGGGCCGCGCTCCCGCTCAAACCCGTACGGTTCCTGTGACCCGGACCCGCACGACGGCGGTGAGCCGACACCTCGCCGCCACGGCGCCGCTTTCCCGGCGTCTTCGGGCGCCCGTCCGGACGTGCGGGCCGGACGGCCCCGGGTCACCAGCCCGCGGACGGTCCCGTCAGCTCTCTGATCGCCGGCCGCGCCGCGTCCAGGACCGTCATGAACCACGACGAGAACGGGTCCTTCGCGTGCCGCTCGGCAAGCTCTCCGGGGGTCACGAAGGCCGTCGCCCCGATCTCCTCAGGATCCGGACGCACCGGAGACTGCACGAGCCCGACGAAGAGGTGGTTGTACTCCTGCTCCACCAGGCCGGACTCCGGGTCCGGGTGGTTGTAGCGCACCGTGCCCGCCTCGGCCAGCAGCGACGGGGAGACCCCCAGCTCCTCGTACGTGCGCCGGGCCGCCGCCGCGAACGGGGCCTCGCCCGGGTAGGGGTGGCCGCAGCAGGTGTTGGACCAGACACCGGGGGAGTGGTACTTGCCGAGCGCCCGCTGCTGGAGCAGCAGCCGGCCCTGCTCGTCGAAGAGGAACACCGAGAACGCGCGGTGCAGCTGCCCGGGCGGCTGATGGGCGGCGAGCTTCTCCGCCGTACCGATCGTGGTGCCGTTCTCGTCGACCAGCTCCAGCAGGATCGCGTCATCGGTGCCGTTCGACGAACGGTGCGCCGCGGTGGCAGGTGTGATCGGCATACCCATCCTTAGCATCGGTTGTCCAGTCCCCAGTCTGCCGTACGAATCCGGCACTCCCGGCACTTCCTGACTCCCCGCATGTCCCCACCGGGCGGTTCGGACGGGCCCTGCGGTCCACTGGGAACAGACGCCGGACGTGGCCGGATACCTGATCGTGATCGTGCCCGGTGCCACCGGGCGGGAACCGCCCTCACCGTGCGCTCCGGGTGGTCGGCGCCCGGGCGCGCGCCCTCCATCCGGCGCGCGCCCGCCCGTCGCGCCGGTGGCTCGCCTCATGGCGTGCGGCCGCGTACGGGTGTCTGGTTTGCCTCATGGCCGCTCGCGCGCGTGGCTCGCCTCACGGCCGCTCACGCGCGCGTGGCTCGCCTCACGGCCGCTCACGCGCGCGTGGCTCGCCTCACGGCCGCTCACGCGCGCGTGGCCGACTCGCCGGCGTACCGCCGCTCAGCCGCGGTTCGCCTCCGGGTGGTGCAGCAGCCAGCCGCGCCACGCCGACTCCACCATCTCCCGCACCCCGCGCCGGGCGCTCCAGTCCAGCTCCCGCTCGGCCAGCGCGGCCGACGCGACCGCACGGGGCGCGTCCCCGGGGCGGCGCGGCTCGACGAGCGGCGCCGTGGTGTCGCCGGTCACCTCACCGATGAGCGTGACCAGCTCGCGCACCGACACGCCCTCGCCACGGCCGACGTTCACGGTCAGGTCGCCCGCCGCGCCCCCGGCCAGCCGCCGGGCCGCCGCGAGGTGGGCGTCGGCGAGGTCGGCGACATGGATGTAGTCGCGTACGCAGGTGCCGTCCGGGGTCGGATAGTCGTCACCGAAGATCCGCGGCGCCTCGCCGCGGGTCAGCCGGTCGAAGACCATGGGCACGATGTTGAACACGCCCGTGTCGGCCAGCTCCGGCTCGGCCGCCCCGGCCACGTTGAAGTAGCGCAGACACACGGTCGCGATGCCGTGCGCCCGGCCCGCCGCCCGCACCAGCCACTCACCCGCGAGCTTCGTCTCGCCGTACGGGCTCATCGGGGCGCAGGGCGTGTCCTCCGTGATGAGGCCCACATCGGGGTTGCCGTAGACGGCGGCCGACGAGGAGAACAGGAACCGCTCGATCCCCGCCTCGGCTACCGCCTCCAGCAGCGTCGCGAGACCGCCCACGTTCTCCTGGTAGTAGCGCGTCGGGTGGGCCACGGACTCGGCGACCTGCTTGCGCGCGGCCAGATGCACCACACCGGTGACCGAGTGCTCGGCCAGGACCCGCTTCAGCAGCCGCCCGTCCAGCGAGGAGCCGTGCACCAGTGGAATGCGCTCCGGGAGCCGCGTCGGCACGCCGCTGGAGAGATCGTCCAGCACGAGCACGCTCTCACCTTCCGCGGCCATCGCCCGCGCCACGTGCGCCCCGATGTAACCAGCCCCGCCGGTGATCAGCCATGTCATGGGCCCTCACCCTATGCCTGCCGGATGCACCCGCCGGCTGCCCCGGTCGCCGTGGGCCCCGGTGACAAGGTGCGGCCGCTTGTCCGGCGGCCGTGCGTCCGGGTAAAGGTGTCTTGCCGGGTGTGTCCGATCGTGGTGCGGGGCGCGATGCCGGGAATGGGCAGGTCTGGGGCCGCGGTTTGTTGCGCGCCGCACCGATCGTCGATGATGATCGCTGCGGCGGACATACAGACCGGGTTGATCAGTCCATGAACGGCCGGTGAACACCGGCTTCCCGGTATCCGATAGCCTCTGCCGACATGCCGCCCGGCCCCGCCCTGGGTGCGCCCCACACCACACACACGACCGGCGCCCGTACGCGCCGGGCCTCAGGGAGTGAGTTCGTCTGTCGACCGCCATCCTCACCGGACAGCCGGTTCCCGGATCGCCGCTCGAGGGCGATCTGCGGTCCCTCGGCTTCGACGTGCGGGTCGCCACCGACGCCGGTGACGCCGAGACGCTCCTCGCCGCCGTGCCGCCGGACCAGCGGGTCGCGATCGTCGACAGCCGCTTCGTGGGACATCAGCACGCGCTGCGGCTCGGTCTGACCGACCCCCGCTTCCCCGCCGCCGCCGTCCCCGGTGCCGTCACGGCGCAGCCCGCCGCCCGGCAGGCGCTGACCCGCGCCCTGGCCCGCGAGACATCCGCCGCGGCCGGCGGCGCACACACCGCGCTCCCGGCGTCGCCCGAGCACGACGACCTGCCCGAGCGGACGGACGCCGTCACCGTCGCCGACAACCTGGCCGAGCGCCTCACCGAGGCCCTCGACGCCGACGGCGTCCCGGTCCACCGTCCCGAGCTGGGCACGCTGGTCGCGGCAGTCCCGACCGACCCGCAGACCCGCAACGAGGCACGGCAGGCCGTCGCCTCCGTCGACGACGAGGCCGTACGTCTGCGCAGCGCCGTGAAGGCCCGCGACGGCTTCTTCACCACGCACTTCATCAGCCCCTACTCGCGCTACCTCGCCCGCTGGTGCGCCCGTCGGGGCCTGACCCCCAACCAGGTCACCACCGCCTCGCTGCTCACCGCGCTGATCGCGGCGGGCTGCGCGGCCACCGGCAGCCGCGGCGGCTTCATCGCCGCGGGCGTCCTGCTGATCCTGTCCTTCGTCCTCGACTGCACCGACGGCCAGCTCGCCCGCTACTCGCTGCAGTACTCCACGCTCGGCGCCTGGCTCGACGCCACCTTCGACCGCGCCAAGGAGTACGCCTACTACGCGGGCCTCGCCCTCGGCGCCGCCCGCGGCGGTGACGACGTATGGGCGCTGGCCCTCGGCGCGATGGTGCTGCAGACCTGCCGGCACGTGGTGGACTTCGCCTTCAACGAGGCGAACCACGACGCGACAGCCAACACCAGCCCCACCGCCGCCCTCTCGGACCGGCTCGACAGCGTCGGCTGGACGGTGTGGGTGCGCCGGATGATTGTTCTGCCGATCGGTGAGCGCTGGGCGCTGATCGCCGTCCTGACGGCGGCCACCACCCCCCGTATCACCTTCACCGTGCTGCTCATCGGCTGCGCCTTCGCCGCGACCTACACCACGGCGGGCCGCGTGCTGCGCTCGCTCACGCGGAAGGCGACGCGGACCGACCGGGCCGCGCGGGCGCTCGCCGACCTCACCGACAGCGGCCCCCTCGTCGAACTGCTGCTGCGCTCCGCCCGCGGCACCACCCGCCGTGCGGCGCCGTACCTCGCCCTCGCCGGCGGGGTCCTGGTCGTGTGCTCGGCCCTGTTGTGGGGCGCCGGCTGGCAGAGCGTCCTGTGCGCCGTCGGCTATGTGGTGATGTCCGCCCTCGCCGTGCTGCGGCCCCTCAAGGGCCCCCTCGACTGGCTGGTCCCGCCCCTCTTCCGGGCCGCGGAATACGGCACGGTCCTGGTGCTCGCGGCCAAATCCGGGGTGAACGGAGCACTACCCGCGGCTTTCGGGCTGGTGGCGGCTGTCGCCTACCATCACTACGACACGGTGTACCGCATCCGCGGTGACGCCGGCGCGCCGCCGCGGACGCTGGTCCGCGCGGTCGGGGGGCACGAAGGCCGGACCCTGCTGGTCACGGTCCTGGCTGCGCTGCTCACCGCTGAGCAGTTCAAGGTCGCGCTCACGGTCCTCGCCGTCTACGTGGCCTTGGTGGTGCTCGTGGAGAGCATCCGCTTCTGGGTGGCCGCCCACAAGGGTGGCGCACCCGCCGTACACGACGAAGGAGAACCCGCATGATCGGCCTCGTGCTGGCGGCCGGCGCCGGACGGCGTCTGCGCCCCTACACGGACACCCTGCCCAAGGCTCTGGTGCCGGTGGGGCCCGCGGGTACAGAGGACAGCCTCACCGTCCTCGACCTCACCCTCGGCAACTTCGCCGAGGTCGGACTGACCGAGGTCGCGATCATCGTCGGCTACCGCAAGGAGGCCGTCTACGAGCGCCGGGAGGCCCTGGAGCGCAAGTACGGCCTGAAGCTCACCCTCATCGACAACGACAAGGCCGAGGAGTGGAACAACGCATACTCCCTGTGGTGCGGCCGTGACGCCCTCAGCGACGGCGTGATCCTCGCCAACGGCGACACCGTGCACCCGGTCTCCGTCGAGAAGACCCTGCTCGCGGCCCGTGGCGACGGCAAGCGGATCATCCTCGCCCTCGACACGGTGAAGCAGCTCGCGGACGAGGAGATGAAGGTCGTCGTGGACCCCGACAAGGGCGTCCGCAAGATCACCAAGCTGATGGAGCCGTCCGAGGCGACCGGCGAGTACATCGGCGTCACCCTCATCGAGGGCGAGGCGGCCGGGGAACTGGCCGACGCGCTGAAGACCGTGTGGGAGACCGACCCGCAGCAGTTCTACGAGCACGGCTACCAGGAACTGGTCAACCGTGGCTTCAAGATCGACGTCGCTCCGATCGGCGATGTGCCGTGGGTCGAGATCGACAACCACGACGACCTGGCTCGGGGGCGGGAGATCGCGTGCCGGTACTGACGAGGCTCATCCCCTCGCCGGTCGTCGTCGACATCCGCCCGGGTGCCCTCGACGACCTGGCGAGCGTGCTCGCGGACGAGCGGATCTCGCACTCGGGCAAGCTGGCCGTCGCCGTCAGTGACGGCTCCGGCGCCCGGCTGCGTGAGCGGCTCGCCCCCAGCCTGCCCGGCGCCACCTGGTACGAGGTCGGCGGCGGCACCCTCGACGACGCCGTCCGGCTGGCTGGCGACATGAAGGCGGGCCACTACGACGCGCTCGTGGGCCTGGGCGGCGGCAAGATCATCGACTGCGCCAAGTTCGCCGCGGCGCGCGTCGGCCTGCCGCTGGTCGCCGTCCCCACCAACCTCGCTCACGACGGACTGTGCTCGCCCGTAGCGACCCTCGACAACGACGCGGGCCGCGGCTCCTACGGTGTGCCGAACCCGATCGCGGTCGTCATCGACCTCGATGTCATCCGTGAGGCCCCGGTGCGTTTCGTGCGCGCGGGCATCGGCGACGCCGTGTCCAACGTCTCCGCGATCGCGGACTGGGAGCTGGCCAACCGCGTCACGGGCGAGAAGATCGACGGTCTCGCCGCGGCGATGGCCCGGCAGGCCGGCGAGGCGGTGCTGCGCCATCCCGGCGGCATCGGCGAGAACGACTTCCTCCAGGTGCTGGCCGAGTCGCTGGTCCTCAGCGGTATCGCCATGTCGGTGTCGGGGGACTCCCGCCCGTCCTCCGGCGCGTGCCACGAGATCAACCACGCCTTCGACCTGCTGTTCCCCCAGCGCGCGGCCGCCCACGGCGAGCAGTGCGGCCTGGGCGCGGCCTTCGCGATGTATCTGCGGGGGGCGCACGAGGAGTCGGCCTACATGGCCCAGGTGCTGCGCCGGCACGGGCTCCCCGTACTGCCGGAGGAGATCGGCTTCACGGTGGACGAGTTCGTCCGGGCCGTGGAGTTCGCCCCGCAGACCCGGCCCGGCCGCTACACGATCCTCGAACACCTCGACCTGAAGACCGACCAGATCAAGGACACCTACGTCGACTATGTCAAGGCCATCGGTAGCTGAACTCCGCCCCGTCGTCCACCCCGCCGGGGTGAAGGACCGGCGCAGCGGTGAGCACTGGGCGGGACGCCTCTACATGCGTGAGGTGTCGCTGCGCATCGACCGCTACCTGGTCAACACCAGGGTCACGCCCAACCAGCTGACCTACCTGATGACGGTCTTCGGCGTGCTCGCCGCTCCGGCCCTGCTGGTGCCGGGCATCGTGGGCGCCGTGCTCGGCGTGGTGATGGTCCAGCTCTACCTGCTCCTCGACTGTGTCGACGGCGAGATAGCACGCTGGAAGAAGCAGTTCTCGCTCGGCGGTGTGTACCTCGACCGGGTCGGCGCGTATCTGTGCGACGCGGCGGTGCTGGTCGGCTTCGGTCTGCGCGCCGCGGACCTGTGGGGCACCGGGCGGATCGACTGGCTGTGGGCCTTCCTCGGCACCCTCGCCGCCCTCGGCGCCGTCCTGATCAAGGCCGAGACCGACCTCGTCGGTGTGGCCCGGCACCAGGGCGGACTGCCGCCGGTCAAGGAGGCGGCGGCCGAGCCGCGGTCGTCCGGCATCGCGCTGGCCCGCAGGGCGGCCTCGGCGCTGAAGTTCCACCGCCTGGTCCTCGGGATCGAGGCGTCCCTGCTGATCCTCGTCCTGGCGATCGTGGACTCGGTCAGGGGAGACCTGTTCTTCTCCCGGCTCGGTGTCGCCGTGCTGGCGGGCATCGCGCTTCTGCAGACCCTGCTGCACCTCGTGTCCATCCTCGCCTCCAGCAGGCTGAAATGAGCGGCGGCATAAAGGTCGGGGCGGTCGTCATCACGATGGGCAACCGCCCCGCCGAGCTGCGCGCCCTCCTCGACTCGGTCGCCAAACAGGACGGCGACACCGTGGAGGTCGTCGTGGTCGGCAACGGCTCGCCCGTCCCGGACGTCCCCGACTGCGTCCGCACCGTAGAGCTGCCCGAGAACCTCGGCATCCCCGGCGGCCGCAACGTCGGCATCGAGGCGTTCGGGCCCGGCGGCACCCAGGTGGACGTCCTGCTCTTCCTGGACGACGACGGCCTGCTCGCCCGCAACGACACCGCCGAGCTGTGCCGCCAGGCCTTCGCCGCGGACCCCGACCTCGGCATCATCAGCTTCCGTATCGCCGACCCCGACACCGGGGAGACCCAGCGCCGCCATGTGCCGCGGCTGCGCGCCTCGGACCCGATGCGCTCCTCCCGGGTCACCACCTTCCTGGGCGGCGCCAACGCGGTGCGTACGAAGGTCTTCGCCCAGGTCGGCGGGCTGCCGGACGAGTTCTTCTACGCCCATGAGGAGACCGACCTGGCATGGCGGGCCCTGGACGCGGGCTGGACGATCGACTACCGGTCGGACATGGTCCTGTACCACCCCACGACCGCGCCCTCCCGGCACGCGGTCTACCACCGGATGGTCGCCCGCAACCGGGTCTGGCTGGCCCGCCGTAACCTCCCCGCCGTCCTCGCCCCGGTCTACCTGGGGGTCTGGATGCTGCTGACGCTGCTGCGCCGGCCATCGCGGGCCGCCCTGAAGGCGTGGTTCGGCGGCTTCAAGGAGGGCTGGACGACGCCGTGCGGCCCTCGGCGCCCCATGCGGTGGCGTACGGTGTGGCGGCTGACCCGACTGGGCCGGCCTCCGGTCATCTGACAAGCTCGATAGTCGGAAACAGCGGGTGGGACCCATGTCCCGGCTCCCACCCGTGCGCGGGCAGGCCGCGCATCCCGAAACGGAGAGTTTGCCAATCTGTGAGTGAGACAACGCACGACGGCGGTGTGGCGTTGAGCGACCGACCGTCGCCCGATGACGGGCTGACCGCGGCCGAGCTGGCCGCCAAGTACGGGCTCTCGGTGAGCGGCGCCCGGCCCGGACTCGTCAGTTACGTCCGCCAGCTGTGGGGGCGGCGCCACTTCATCATCGCCTTCTCCCAGGCGAAGCTCACCGCCCAGTACAGCCAGGCCAAGCTCGGTCAGCTGTGGCAGGTCGCCACCCCGCTGCTGAACGCGTTCGTGTACTTCCTGATCTTCGGGCTGATCCTGAAGGCCAGCCGGGGCATGTCGCACGACACGTACATCCCCTTCCTGGTGACGGGTGTCTTCGTCTTCACCTTCACCCAGAGCTCGATCATGGCCGGTGTCCGGGCGATCTCCGGCAACCTGGGCCTGGTGCGCGCCCTGCACTTCCCGCGCGCCTCGCTGCCCGTCTCGTTCGCGCTGCAGCAGCTCCAGCAGCTGCTGTTCTCGATGATCGTGCTGTTCGCCGTGGCCATCGGATTCGGCAGCTACCCGCGCCTGTCCTGGTTGCTGATCGTCCCGGTCCTGGCGCTTCAGTTCCTCTTCAACACGGGCCTCGCCCTGATCGTGGCGCGGCTGGGTGCCCAGACCCCGGACCTCGCGCAGCTGATGCCGTTCATCCTGCGCACCTGGATGTACATGTCGGGCGTCATGTTCTCCATCCACAACATGCTCGTCGGCCGCCCCGAATGGGTGGTCCGCGCGTTGCAGGTGAACCCGGCCGCCGTCTTCATGGACCTCATGCGCTTCGCGCTCATCAAGAAGTACGGTGCCGCGAACCTCCCGCCGCACGTCTGGGTCATCGCGCTGTTCTGGGCGGTGGTCGTCTTCGTCGGCGGGTTCGTGTACTTCTGGAAGGCGGAGGAGCGGTACGGCCGTGGCTGAGCAGAACACCGGGGCCAGGATCCCCACCGTCATCGCGGACGAGCTGCACATCGTCTACCGCGTCAACGGCGCCAAGACCGGCAAGGGCAGCGCGACCGCCGCGCTCAGCCGCATCCTCAAGCGGGGCTCCGACGACGCGGCGCGCGGGGTGCGCAAGGTGCACGCGGTCCGGGGCGTGTCGTTCATCGCCTACCGCGGCGAGGCCATCGGGCTGATCGGGTCGAACGGCTCCGGCAAGTCCACCCTGCTGCGCGCCATCGCCGGTCTGCTGCCCGCCGAGCGGGGCAAGGTCTACACCGACGGCCAGCCCTCCTTGCTGGGTGTGAACGCGGCCCTGATGAACGACCTGACGGGTGAGCGCAACGTCATCCTGGGCGGTCTCGCCATGGGCATGACGCGCGAGCAGATCAAGGAGCGCTACCAGGAGATCGTCGACTTCTCCGGCATCAACGAGAAGGGCGACTTCATCACCCTGCCGATGCGCACCTACTCCTCCGGCATGGCCGCCCGGCTGCGCTTCTCCATCGCCGCCGCCAAGGACCACGACGTCCTCATGATCGACGAGGCCTTGGCGACCGGTGACCGCAAGTTCCAGAAGCGCTCCGAGGACCGCATCCGGGAGCTGCGCAAGGAGGCGGGCACGGTGTTTCTGGTCAGTCACAACAACAAGTCGATCCGTGACACCTGCGACCGCGTCCTGTGGCTGGAGCGCGGTGAGCTGCGGATGGACGGCCCGACCGAAGAGGTCCTCAAGGAGTACGAGAAGTTCACGGGCAAGTAAGAGCCGCCATGATCGAGGGCCCGGCCGGAGGGTTTCGGCCGGGCCCCACGACTGCAAAGGAAAGGCCAACTCTGTTTGGCCTTAGGAATCTTGACGCCAATCGGTGTGTTGTTGTGATCTGCAGGACACCCCGCCGGAGCTCCGTTAGTTGTACAACGTAAGCTGTACCGGTGCTGATTCGCGGCAACTGGGGCGATAATGCCCTACACCCCCCTACCTGCCGCGCTGCATGGACGGCGGGGCGGCGTGTCCGAAATAGGATGTAATGGGTCGGCAGTGTAGAACGGGAGATGTGACGGCAATGGCTACGGAAAGTCTCCAGCTCCGCGAGGCATGTGCCGTCTCCGCGCCGGGCGGCGAGCGGTGACCGAAGCCGGGACGACGCGTACCGGCGACCCGGAGCGCGCCACCCTCGACAAGGCCGCGGGCGAGAACTTCCCCGTGGCGCCGTTCTTCCTGCCCCGGGCCTGGCGCGCCGATCTGATGGCCGTCTACGGCTTCGCGCGCCTCGTCGACGACATCGGCGACGGCGACCTCGCCCCCGGTGGCGCCGACGCCCGTCTCCTCGGCGTGTCGCCCGAGGAGGCCGAGGATCGCCTCACTCTTCTGGACGCCTTCGAGGCCGATCTCCACCGCGTCTTCGACGCGACCCCGCGCCACCCCCTGCTGCGCCGCCTCCAGCCCACCGTCCGGCGCGCCGGTCTCACCCCCGAGCCGTTCCTCGGCCTGATCGCCGCCAACCGCCAGGACCAGCTCGTCAAGCGGTACGAGACCTACGACGACCTCCTCGCCTACTGCGAACTGTCCGCCGACCCGGTCGGCCGGCTCGTCCTGGGCGTCACCGGCACCGCCACCCCCGAGCGCATCCGCCGCTCCGACGCGATCTGCACGGCTCTGCAGATCGTCGAGCACCTCCAGGATGTCGCCGAGGACCTCGGCCGCGACCGGATCTATCTGCCCGCCGCCGACATGAAGCGCTTCCATGTCCAGGAGACGGATCTCGCCATGACCGCAACCGGCGCATCGGTGCGCGCGCTGGTCGCGTACGAAGCGGAACGCGCCCGAGATCTCCTGAATGAAGGCGCCCCCCTCGTGGGTAGCGTCCACGGCAGGCTGAGGCTGCTGCTCGCGGGCTTCGTGGCGGGAGGAAGGGCGGCGATCGGCGCGATCGCCGCCGCCGAATACGACGTACTTTCCGGCCCGCCCAAGCCCGGCAAGCTCCGGTTGCTGCGCGAGGTGGGCGTGACTCTGCGAGGAGAGGGGTGATCCGGACCGTGGAGTCGGAACAGCACGTGCCCCCGCCGGTACTCGCCGCGTACAGCTACTGCGAGGCCGTGACCGGGCAGCAGGCCCGCAACTTCGCCTATGGCATCCGGCTGCTGCCGACGCCCAAGCGGCGTGCGATGTCGGCGCTCTACGCGTTCTCCCGGCGGGTCGACGACATCGGCGACGGCGTGCTGGCCGCCGACGTCAAGACCGCACGGCTGGAGGAGACCCGGGCGCTGCTGGGCCGCGTCCGGGACGGCAAGGTGGCCGAGGACGACACCGACCCGGTCGCCGTCGCCCTCACCCACGCCGCCGCACACTTCCCGATCCCGCTCGGCGGTCTCGACGAGCTCATCGACGGCGTGCTCATGGACGTCCGCGGCGAGGCCTACGAGACCTGGGACGAGCTGAAGGTCTACTGCCGCTGTGTGGCCGGAGCCATCGGACGCCTCTCGCTCGGCGTGTTCGGCACGGAGCCCGGGGCTCCCGGCGCCGAGCGCGCGCCGGAGTACGCCGACACGCTGGGGCTCGCGCTGCAGCTCACCAACATCCTCCGGGACGTCCGCGAGGACGCCGAGGGCGGACGCGTCTACCTCCCCGCCGACGACCTCGCCAAGTTCGGCTGCTCGGCCGGCTTCCCCGGACCGACCCCGCCCGAGGGCTCCGACTTCGCCGGTCTCGTGCACTTCGAGGTGCGCCGGGCCCGTGCGCTCTTCGCCGAGGGCTACCGGCTGCTGCCCCTGCTCGACCGGCGCAGCGGCGCCTGTGTCGCCGCCATGGCCGGCATCTACCGCCGGCTCCTCGACCGCATCGAGCGTGAGCCCGAGGCCGTGCTGCGCGGCCGGGTCTCGCTGCCGGGACGCGAGAAGGCGTACGTCGCCGTGCGCGGACTGTCGGGTCTCGACGCCCGGAACGTCTCCCGGCGCACGGTCAGGAGGCGCGGCTGATGGGCGGCCCCCAGGACGGTGAGTCCACCGGCGAAAAACGGCAGGCAACCCTCCGGTGCGGCGCGGCGTCCCTGACTGCGACGGTCCGCCGTGCATCGTTCAAGCAACAGGGCGAACCTGCAGGGGAGGAAGCACGATGAGCGAGGCCACACAGCCGGACGGCCCGCCCGCGGACAGGCCGGGTCACCGCGAGGCGCCGTCCGTCTCCGGGGCGTCCGCCGTCGTGGTCGGCGGGGGACTCGCCGGGATCACGGCCGCGCTGGCGCTCGCCGACGCCGGGGTGCGGGTCACCCTGCTGGAGGGACGGCCGCGGCTGGGTGGTCTCGCCTTCTCGTTCCACCGGGGCGAGCTGACCGTGGACAACGGCCAGCACGTCTATCTGCGGTGCTGCACCGCCTACCGCTGGTTCCTCGACCGCATCGACGCTTCCGCACTGGCACCCCTGCAGGATCGTCTCGACGTGCCCGTTCTCGACGCCGACCGGGCTCCGGGACGACGGCTCGGCAGACTGCGGCGCGACGCGCTGCCCGTACCCCTGCACCTCGGGCGCAGCCTCGCCACCTACCCCCATCTCTCCCTCGCCGAGCGCGCCAGAGTCGGGCGTGCCGCACTGGCGCTCCGCGCACTGGACCTCACGGATCCCGCACTCGACACGCAGGACTTCGGCAGCTGGCTGGCCGCGCACGGTCAGTCGGCGCGTGCCATCGAGGCACTGTGGGACCTGGTCGGGGTCGCCACCCTCAACGCGGTGGCCGGCGATTCCTCGCTCGGGCTCGCCGCGATGGTGTTCAAGACGGGTCTGCTGTCCGACCCGGGCGCGGCCGACATCGGCTGGGCACGCGTCCCGCTGGGCGAACTGCACGACCGGCTGGCCCGCAAGGCGCTCGACTCCGCGGGCGTCCGTACCGAGGTCCGTACACGCGTCACCTCCATCTCCCCTAACGAAAACGGGGGCTGGAGCGTTCAGGTTCCCGGCGAGCACATCGAGGCCGACACGGTGGTCCTCGCCGTACCGCAGCGCGAGGCGCACGATCTGCTGCCCGCCGGAGCCCTCGACGCCCCCGAACGACTGCTCGAGATCGGCACGGCGCCGATCCTCAACGTCCATGTCGTCTACGACCGCAAGGTGCTCGGCCGCCCCTTCTTCGCGGCGCTCGGCTCCCCGGTGCAGTGGGTCTTCGACCGCACCGAGGCCTCCGGACTGCGGGAGGGCCAGTACCTGGCGCTGTCCCAGTCGGCCGCCCAGGACGAGATCGACGAGCCGGTGTCGGTGCTGCGCGAGCGCTATCTCCCGGAGCTCGAACGGCTGTTGCCCGCCGCCCGCGGCGCCGAGGTGAAGGACTTCTTCGTGACCCGGGAGCGCGCGGCCACGTTCGCCCCCAGTCCCGGCGTCGGACGGCTGCGGCCCGGCGCCCGCACCAAGGCCTCCGGCCTCTACCTGGCCGGAGCGTGGACCGCCACCGGGTGGCCCGCGACCATGGAGAGTGCGGTCCGCAGCGGTGTCGGCGCGGCGGGTGCCGCGCTGGACGCCCTGGGCCGGTCCGGCGCCCACCTCCCCGACCTCTTCGAGGAGGCGGCATGACCATGAGCGTCCCCGCGCACGGAACCGGTTCCCGCACCCCCGGTATCGCAACAAGAGGAGAGACTGTGCCCACTGTGCCCCCGGCCGAGAAGGCCGCTCGAGAGACCGCGGTGGACGTGTCCGCGCTCCTGGAGCGCGGCCGGACCCTGGCCACCCCGGTGCTGCGGGAGGCAGTGGACCGCCTGGCACCGCCCATGGACACCGTCGCCTCGTATCACTTCGGCTGGATCGACGCCGAGGGCAACCCCGCGGACGGCGACGGCGGCAAGGCCGTGCGTCCCGCCCTCGCCCTGCTCTCCGCCCAGGCCGCGGGCCAGGCCCCCGAGGTCGGCGTGCCCGGCGCGGTCGCGGTGGAGCTGGTGCACAACTTCTCGCTGCTGCACGACGACCTGATGGACGGCGACGAACAGCGCCGCCACCGCGACACCGTGTGGAAGGTGCACGGCCCCGCCCAGGCCATCCTCGTCGGTGACGCGCTGTTCGCCCTGGCCAACGAGGTGCTGCTGGAGCTCGGCACCGTCGAGGCCGGCCGCGCCACCCGTCGTCTCACCAGGTCCTCCCGCGCCCTGATCGACGGTCAGGCGCAGGACATCTCCTACGAGCACCGCGACCGGGTCAGCGTCGCGGAGTGCCTGGAGATGGAGGGCAACAAGACCGGCGCCCTGCTCGCCTGCGCCTCCTCCATCGGCGCGGTCCTGGGCGGTGCCGACGACGCGACCGCCGACACCCTGGAGAAGTACGGCTACCACCTCGGCCTCGCCTTCCAGGCCGTGGACGACCTCCTTGGCATCTGGGGCGACCCGGAGGCCACGGGCAAGCAGACCTGGAGCGATCTGCGTCAGCGCAAGAAGTCCCTGCCGGTCGTGGCCGCGCTGGCGGCCGGCGGACCCGCCTCCGAGCGGCTCGGCCGGCTGCTCGCGGAGGATGCCAAGAGCAGCGACTTCGAGAACTTCTCCGAGGAGGAGTTCGCCGCGCGCGCCGCGCTCATCGAGGAGGCGGGCGGCCGCGAGTGGACCGCCGAGGAGGCGCGTCGCCAGCACACGATCGCGGTCGAGGCGCTGGCCTCGGTCCGGATGCCCCAGGAGGTGCGCGCGCAGTTCACGGCGCTCGCCGACTTCGTCGTCGTACGAAAGAGATGATCAATATCGGTCGAATACACCTCGCGTAGTCGCCGGCCGGTGCCTCCCCCTCACTCCTGACCTCCCCCCACTCCCGATCTGTCCGAGCGGGGGGACGTCATGAGCGGGGGAGCCCCACCGCGCAGACCCACCGGCCGACGGCGGACCCACAGCAGCACGACTCGCACGACTGCACGAAGGGGAAGCCATGACAGCGACGACCGACGGAAGCACCGGAGCCCTGCCGCCCCGCGCTGCCTCGGCCAGCGAAACCGACGTATCGCTCCCGGAGGCGGCCGGGACGGACGGCACTCGAGACGCCGCCGAGCGCGCCATGCGGCGCGCGACAGACTTCCTGCTCGCGCGGCAGGACGCCGAGGGCTGGTGGAAGGGCGACCTCGAGACGAACGTCACGATGGACGCCGAGGACCTGCTGCTCCGTCAGTTCCTGGGCATCTCCGACGAGAAGACCACCCGAGCCGCCGCGCTGTTCATCCGCGGCGAGCAACGCGAGGACGGCACCTGGGCCACCTTCTTCGGCGGACCCGGCGAACTGTCCGCCACCGTCGAGGCCTACGTCGCCCTGCGCCTGGCGGGGGACGCGCCCGACGAGCCCCATATGGCCAAGGCCTCCGCCTGGGTTCGCGCGCAGGGCGGCATCGCCGCCTCCCGCGTCTTCACCCGGATCTGGCTCGCGCTCTTCGGCTGGTGGAAGTGGGAGGACCTGCCGGAGTTGCCGCCGGAGCTCATCTACTTCCCGAAGTGGATGCCCCTCAACATCTACGACTTCGGATGCTGGGCCCGCCAGACGATCGTGCCGCTCACCATCGTCTCCGCGAAACGCCCGGTGCGGCCCGCACCGTTCCCGCTGGACGAACTGCACACCGACCCCGACGACCCCAACCCCGCCCGGGACCTCGCCCCGGTGGTGAGCTGGGACGGCGTCTTCCAGCGGCTCGACAAGGCGCTGCACCGGTTCCGCAAGGTCGCCCCGCGCCGGCTGCGCAGAGCCGCGATGAACACCGCCGCCCGCTGGATCATCGAACGGCAGGAGAATGACGGCTGCTGGGGCGGCATCCAGCCGCCCGCGGTGTACTCGGTCATCGCCCTGCATCTGATCGGCTACGACCTCCAGCACCCCGTGATGCGCGAGGGCCTCGCCTCCCTCGACCGTTTCGCGGTGTGGCGCGAGGACGGGGCCCGGATGATCGAGGCGTGCCAGTCCCCGGTGTGGGACACCTGCCTCGCGACCATCGCGCTCGCCGACGCGGGACTGCCCGCCGACCATCCGCAGCTCGTGAAGGCCGCGGACTGGATGCTCACCGAGCAGATCGTCCGGCCCGGCGACTGGTCCGTACGGCGTCCGCAACTCCCCTCGGGCGGCTGGGCGTTCGAGTTCCACAACGACAACTACCCGGACATCGACGACACCGCCGAGGTCGTCCTCGCGCTGCGCCGGGTCGGCCACCCCGATCCGGAACGGCTGGAGAAGGCCATCGGGCGGGGTGTGCGCTGGAACCTCGGCATGCAGTCGAAGAACGGCGCGTGGGGCGCCTTCGACGTCGACAACACCAGCCCGTTCCCCAACCGGCTGCCGTTCTGCGACTTCGGCGAGGTCATCGACCCGCCGTCGGCCGATGTCACCGCGCATGTCGTGGAGATGCTCGCCGTCGAGGGCCTCTCCCACGACCCGCGCACCCGGCGCGGCATCGAGTGGCTGCTGGCCGAACAGGAGCCGGACGGCTCCTGGTTCGGGCGCTGGGGCGTCAACTACGTGTACGGCACCGGCTCGGTGGTCCCCGCGCTGACGGCGGCCGGCCTGCCCGCGGCGCACCCGGCGATCCGCAGAGCCGTCGCCTGGCTGGAGCGGGTGCAGAACGACGACGGCGGCTGGGGGGAGGATCTGCGCTCGTACCACAACGCCCGGGAGTGGAGCGCCCGAGGCGCCTCCACCGCCTCGCAGACGGCGTGGGCGCTGCTCGCGCTGCTGGCCGCGGGGGAGACGGAGAGCAAGGCGGCGCAACGCGGCGTCGAGTTCCTCGCCCGGACCCAGAACGAGGACGGATCCTGGGACGAGCCGTACTTCACCGGCACCGGCTTCCCCTGGGACTTCTCCATCAACTACCACCTCTACCGGCAGGTCTTCCCGCTCACCGCGCTCGGCCGCTACGTCCACGGCGAGCCGTTCGCCGGGGCCAAGGGGAGCAGATGAGCCAGAAGCCCGCCACAGCCCCGCTGTTGATCGCCTGCGCGCTCGGCATCGAGCACCTCGCCCTGCGCAGCGGCGACCGCAGCGGGGCTGGCGGGCGCGTCACACTGCTCCGTACGGGTATGGGCCCCCGGGCGGCGGAACGCTCGGTCATCCGGGCGCTCGCCGACCCGGACCAGGCCGGGGCGGCCGTCCTCGCCACGGGCTTCTGCGCGGGGCTGGCCCCCGGTATGCACCCCGGTGACCTGGTCGTCGCCGAGGAGACCCGGGACCCGCGCGGCACCACCCCGTGCGTGGGCGCCGAGCTGCTCGTCAAGGAGCTTGTGCGCTGCCTCCCGGGGCGCACGGTCCACACCGGACCGCTCACCGGTTCGGACCATGTCGTCCGAGGTCAGGAGCGGTCGCACCTGTTCGCCACCGGGGCGATCGCGGTCGACATGGAGTCCGCGGCCACGCTGCACGGCGCCGTACGGACGGGCGCCCGTCCGGTTGCGGCCGTCCGGGTGGTCGTGGACGCTCCAGAACATGAACTTGTCAGGATCGGCACCTTGCGCGGTGGAATATCAGCCTTCCGTGTACTTCGTGCCGTCCTTCCCGCTTTTTTCGAATGGCACCGTTCCTTGTTGCTCCCCCGGAGGTGAGCCAGATGGCCATGCCGCTGCGCCAGTCCATCAAGGTTGCGACGTATCTCTTCGAACAGAAGCTGCGCGGGCGGGACAAGTTCCCGCTCATCGTCGAGCTGGAACCCCTCTTCGCCTGCAATCTGAAGTGCGAGGGCTGCGGCAAGATCCAGCACCCGGCGGGCGTGCTCAAGCAGCGTATGCCGGTGGCCCAGGCGGTGGGTGCCGTCCTGGAGTCCGGTGCGCCGATGGTGTCGATCGCCGGTGGCGAACCGCTGATGCATCCGCAGATCGATGAGATCGTGCGGCAGTTGGTGGACCGCAGGAAGTACGTCTTCCTCTGCACCAACGCCATGCTGCTGCGCAAGAAGATGGACAAGTTCACGCCGTCGCCGTACTTCGCGTTCGCGGTGCACATCGACGGCCTGCGTGAGCGCCACGACGAGTCCGTGGCCAAGGAGGGCGTGTTCGACGAGGCCGTGGAGGCCATCAAGGAGGCCAAGCGGCGTGGCTTCCGGGTCACCACCAACTCGACCTTCTTCAACACCGACACCCCGCAGACCGTCATCGAGGTGCTCAACTTCCTCAACGACGACCTGCAGGTGGACGAGATGATGATCTCGCCCGCCTACGCCTACGAGAAGGCGCCCGACCAGGAGCACTTCCTGGGCGTCGAGCAGACCCGCGAGCTGTTCAAGAAGGCGTTCTCCGGCGGCAACCGGCGCCGCTGGCGGCTCAACCACTCGCCGCTGTTCCTCGACTTCCTCGAGGGCAAGGTCGACTTCCAGTGCACGGCCTGGGCGATCCCGAACTACTCGCTGTTCGGCTGGCAGCGGCCCTGCTACCTGATGAGCGACGGGTATGTGCCGACGTACCGGGAGCTGATCGAGGAGACCGACTGGGACAAGTACGGCCGCGGCAAGGACCCGCGCTGCGCCAACTGCATGGCGCACTGCGGCTACGAGCCGACCGCCGTGCTGGCCACCATGGGCTCCCTGAAGGAATCCCTGCGGGCCATGCGCGAGACGATGGCCCAGAACCCCGGAAACAACAGGTGAGACCATGACCGCCGTTTCCTTGGGCATCCCCGAGGTGCCGGCCCGGCCGATCGCGGAGCGACGCGCGTCGCGGCAGATCCATGTCGGGCCGGTGGCGGTCGGGGGCGGGGCCCCGGTGTCGGTGCAGTCGATGACGACGACGCGTACGTCGGACATCGGTGCCACGTTGCAGCAGATCGCGGAGCTGACGGCGACGGGCTGCCAGAT